>JBDLVB010000008.1:0-13159 GCA_039805005.1 Actinomycetota bacterium | reverse complement strand
CACAGTCAGAGCCTTTCGGGCATCTCCCCCAGATTTCCTAGCAATTTCAGCTATTGCTTCATCAGATACCTGGAATTTAGCGTTCAGGCCACGTTCGTCTCTGATTGCTCTCTCGAGGATTTCCTTGATTTCTTGATCTTTTAGCTCCGACAAACTCATCAAACTGGCTCTTGAGACCATTGCTGAGGTCAAGGCGTATAGAGGATTCTCAGTTGTTGCTCCAATTAGGACAATTTCTCCATTTTCAACAGCCAACAGGAGTGATTCTTGCTGGACCTTTGAAAAACGATGGATTTCATCGACAAAGACTAAAGCTGCTCCCTTACCTTCTTGAATGAACGATCGGGAAGAATCCATAGCTTCCCGAAGGTCCTTGACAGTTGCATTGATGGCGCTGATTTCAATTAGCCTTCGGCCGCAGGTCTTAGCCAGAAGTCTGGCGATTGTGGTCTTTCCGGATCCTGGAGGCCCATAAAGCAAAATCGATGGAAGTGATTGCTCTGGCTTTGGGTTACTCAAGAAAGCAGCCATAGGGCCTGCAGGATTAAGAGCAACGCCCTGACCAACTACCTCAGACATGTTTGTTGGCCGCATCCGAGCCGCCAACGGCATCCCTACCGGGTAATCAAAAAGATCTGAACTATTCACGCTTCAAGGCTAATCCCTCTTTGAACTCGTCTAATATCAATTTGTACCTAAAACGGAGGCAAAGTTGGCGAACAAGAAAAGTACAGAGATTCAGAACGCTGCCAAGAAAAGCTTGAAAAGCTTTGAGGAAAAGCAGAATGTAGTTGATCATCGAATCAAGCTACGCAGAGGAGACAACAAGCTCGCTCTTCTAGCAACTGCTGGTGCATTCGTAGTGGCTCTTATCGCTCAATACTCATACTTTGGATTTGGCCCAGGAGTTGCTAAAGACTTCTGTGTGACATTCACTCAAGAAGCACCAACTCCTAACGTGGATGGCAGCCCGATCGTTAACACAATCCCAGACGCAGCAATCTCTGAGTGCCGCGAATGGACTGGTGTTCTAAAAATCAATAAGGCTGATCTAGGTATCACTCTTTACGGTGAGCAGGCTCCTCAGGCAGTTGCAAACTTTGTTGACCTAATTGGCAAAGGTTTCTACAACGAGGTTTCTTGCCACCGTTTGACAACTGCAGGTATTTTCGTTCTGCAGTGTGGTGACCCTCAAGGTGATGGAACAGGTGGTCCTGGCTATAGCTTCGGTCCTATCGAGAACGTTCCAGTTGCTGAAGAAGGCAAGCAGCCAACATATAAAAAAGGTTTACTAGCAATGGCTAGAGGCGGAGATAACGCGAAGTCAATGGGAAGCCAGTTCTTCATTGTTTATGAAGACTCAGTTATTCCAAGCGACAAGGCAGGTGGCTACACAGTCTTCGGTGAAGTAACTACAGGTCTTGATGGCATCAATGACATCATTGCGGCTGGAGTTAAAGACGGTTCTACCGATGGAAACCCAAAGATCAAAACAGTAGTTACAAGCATTACCGTTAAGTAGTTCCAACAATCAGGGAGTTAAAAGTGTCAGCATTGCAATTCGAGTTCGGTCGTGTAGACGAGACAGGTAACTTCTACGTCATCGACGGTGGTTCAGAACGACTATTAGGTTCTCAGCCTGCAATGTCACTTGAAGACGCTCTTGCGTTCTACGTGAGAAAGTTCAATGATTTGGAATCCAACGTCAAACTGTTGGAACAAAGAGTCAAGGCAAAAGCTGATGCCAAATCTATTCAGAAATCTGCCGAAAAACTTACTGCAGACCTAGCTGAACCAGTTGCTATTGGTGACCTAGCTTCGCTAAGAAGCCGCGTAGCTGCCGTTCTAGCTGGTCTTGGAGACCTACTAGCAGAAGCCAACGCTAAGCAAGCAGAACTCTCAGTTGAAGCTCTTGCTGCACGCGAAGCAATTGCTGTTGAAGCCGAGGCTCTTGCTGCTAAGGATCCACAGAAGGTCAACTACAAAACTGGATCTGCAAAGATGCTTGAACTATTCAATGCATGGCAAGCACTTCAGAAGAGCTCAGTCAAAGTTCCTAAGGCTAAGGCAGATGAATTCTGGCAACGCTTTTCAAAAGCACGTAAGACTTTCGATGCAAACAAGCGTCAATTCTTCTCCACCCAGGATTCTCTAGTTAAGGCAAGCAAGAATGCCAAGGCTGAACTAGTCGCCAAAGCTGAAGCACTTGTTGAAAAAGGTGCAGAAGCAACAGCAGCATACAGAGACCTTCTTACTGCATGGAAGGCACTTCCAAAGACCAAGACCAAGTCTGACGACTCACTCTGGGCTAAGTTCAAAGCTGCAGGAGACACAATTTACGCTGCAAAGACTGAAAAGATTGCAGCTGATGAGATTGAATTCAGCGCCAACTTGAAGGTTAAGTTAGAACTCCTTGAAGAAGCAGAAAAGATTGACCCGACAAAGGATTTGGCTCAGGCAAAGGCTGCCCTGCAGGGCATCCAGGCTCGATGGGAAAAGGCTGGCAAGGTTCCTAGAGACAGCATTCGTAAGATTGAAGACCGCCTCAAGGCAGTTGAAACAAAGATTAAGAACGTTGAAGCTGAACTATGGAGAAAGTCGGACCCAGCAACTGTTGACCGCACCAATTCAGTTCGCTCCCAACTAGAGGCTTCAATTGCAAAGCTCGAAGCAGATCTAGAGGTTGCAAAGTCCTCAGGCGATGCAAAGAAGATTGCGGACGCAACCGAAGCACTTGAAACTAAGAAAGCTTGGTTGGCTGTAGTTATTGCTAACTCCTAGGAGTTACTAACTCTGTAAACGTCATAGACGTTGTCGATATTCCTTACGGAATTTAGTAAGCCCTCTAGCGCTGCTGGATTGCTCATCTCGAAGACAAATCTGCTCATCGCTACTCGGTCATCTCTAGTCGAGACAGATGCAGAAAGAATGTTTACGTGGTTCTCGCTGAGCACTCGAGTAACGTCGCTCAGCAAACCACCTCGGTCAAGCGCTTCAATCTGAATCTGAACTAGGAACAAGCTTCTTGAGTTTGGTTCCCAACTAACTTCAATCAAACGCTCTGGTTGGTTTCGTAAATCAACTGAGTTTTTGCAATCGCTTCTATGTACTGAGACTCCTGCAGATCTAGTAATAAAACCTAAGATTGCATCTCCTGGCACTGGAGTGCAGCATCGAGCCAGTTTAAACATCACATCTGCATCACCCCGAACTAGAACACCAGAGTCCCCCACACGCTTCAATGTGTTGGTGCTCAACTTTGTTGGAAGCTCAAATACGGCTTCTTCGGTGTACTCCTCGATAGATAGAGCGGCCGACATCTTTTCAACTACTGATTGTGCTGAGATGTTGCCATCTCCAACAGCTGCATACAAGTCTGCAGGCTCTGAGAATCGAAGGTCACTGGTGATCTTCAAAAGAATGTCTGTAGCAAGGGCTCTCTGAATAGGAACGCTTTGCTTTCTTAGCGCCTTTGCAAGTAGGTCTTTACCACGCTCAATGGCGTCGTCTTTACGCTCAGCTGTGAACCAAGCTTTGATCTTGGACTTTGCTCTTTGCGACTGAACAAACTTAATCCAGTCTTGGCTTGGATGTGCATCCTGTGACTTAGAAGTCAGAATCTCGACAACGTCTCCTGAGTTCAAAGCAGTCTCCAGAGGCACCAAACGTCCATTTACTTTGGCACCCATAGTACGGTGTCCAATTTCAGTGTGGACAGCATAAGCGAAGTCAACCGGAGTCGAACCCTTGGTTAGTCCGATTACTCGGCCCTTAGGGGTGAACGCGTAAACTTCCTTAGCCCCGATTTCGAATCTAAGCGCATCAAGGAATTCGCTCGGGTCTGCAGTTTCATGCTGCCAGTCTGAAAGATGCTTGAGCCAAACAAGATCGTCTTCTGAAGTTGTTGCATCCCCAGAGGCAATTTGCTTGTACTTCCAGTGAGCTGCAACACCATACTCAGCTCTGTTGTGCATCTCCTGAGTTCTAATCTGAATCTCAACAGGTCGTCCAGTTGGTCCAATGACAGTGGTGTGAAGTGACTGATAGAGGTTGAACTTAGGCATCGCGATGTAATCTTTGAAGCGTCCTTGGACTGGGTTCCAGTGTGAATGGACAGCCCCCAAGATCGCGTAGCAATCTCTAACCTCTGGAACAATTACGCGGATACCAACTAGGTCATAAATGTCGTCAAACTCTCGACCACCAATAACCATCTTTTGATAGATCGAGTAATACTGCTTGGGTCGTCCAGCAACCTTGCCCTTGATCTTGTTGTCCTTCAAGTCATCTTCAATTGCAGAGATTACGGTTTCAATGAACTCATCACGCTTAGGAGAACGCTGTCTGACTAGATTGACGATCTCCTCATAAACCTTTGGGTAAAGAACTGAGAAAGAAATGTCTTCTAGTTCCAGCTTGAAAGCACTGATTCCGAGACGGTGAGCTAGTGGAGCGTAAATCTCCAGAGTCTCTTGGGCCTTTTGTTTAGCCTTGGCTTCAGGAACGAAACCCCAGGTTCTAGCGTTGTGTAATCTGTCCGCGAGCTTGATAACAAGAACGCGAATGTCTTTAGACATAGCGACAACCATCTTGCGAACGGTTTCCGCTTGAGCGTCAGCACCAAACTTAACTTTGTCCAACTTGGTAACTCCGTCAACGAGCATTGCGATTTCGTCGCCGAAATCTGCTCTGAGTTCGTCAAGTGTGTATTCGGTGTCCTCAACAGTGTCGTGGAGTAGAGCTGCAGCTAATCCAGCTGGACCAATACCTAGATCTGCTAGTAGTTGAGCCACAGCTACAGGATGGGTGATGTAAGGGTCACCACTCTTGCGTGTGTGGCCTGTATGTGCCTTTGCAGCAACTGTGTATGCTCTCTCAACAATTGAGAAATCAAGCTTTGGATGAGCGCTCTTTGCTGATTTGAGAACCTCAGCAATTCCAGAACCTTCAACCGGCCTGGTGAAGATTCTAGGCAGGCGATTTCGCAGTGTAGCTAGTGTGCCGCTTCCTGCTGTGTCTGACATCTCATCCTTCTAAGTTGAACTACAGAATAACTGACCTAGTTGGTGATTGCACTTCTCTTGGCAAGAATCTTCTTCTCAGCCTTAGCAAACTTAGCTTCACCTTCACGCATGTGTGAATAAGCAGGTGCTGCGATGAAGATTGTTGAGTAAGTACCTACGATAATTCCAACGAACAACGCAAGAGAGATATCTCTAAGAGTTCCAGCGCCTAGAAGTGAAGCACCGATAAACAAGATAGATGCAACTGGAAGAACACCAACCACAGATGTGTTGATTGATCTAACTAGAGTCTGGTTGATTGCAAGGTTTACCTGCTCAGCAAAGGTTGTTGTCTCGCTGAATTCAACTTCATTGGTGTTCTCACGAATTTTGTCGAAAACAACCACGGTGTCATAAAGCGAGTAACCAAGGATGGTTAGGAAGCCAATTACAGCAGCTGGAGTAACTTCAAAACCAAGCAAGGCGTAAAGACCGGCAGTCAAAATAAGGTCGTGAGCTAGGGCAAGCATCGCTGCAGCACTCATCTTCAAGGTTCTGAAGTACAGAGCCATCAGGATCGCAACTAGAAGGATGAAGATCGCCAAACCAGAAAGAGCCTTGTTGGTGATGTCCGCTCCCCAGTTAGGACCGATGAAGGAGCTGGCTACGTTGCTGTCCTTGACTTCATATGCCTTAGCCAATGAAAGACGAACCTGCTCGGACTGCTCATCGCTTAGCTGTGGTGTTTGAACGCGGACAGTGCTTGCACCGATGATGGTGGTGTTCACTTGAACATCTGGAACAACTGCGTGAACGGCGTCTTCGGCAAGTGCTGTGCTCTGCAGTTTGCTCTCTGAGATCTTGTATTCAGAACCACCGCGGAATTCAATACCGAAGTTGAATCCACCCTTGACCACAGGGATCAAGATAGCAAGAACAACAGTTATCGCTGCTGCGATGTAGAAGGTCTTTCTTCTACCAACGAAGTTGATTGACTTCTCACCGCTGTATAGCTGGTTACCAAGGTCGGTAAAACGAGACATTAGTTGTTCTCCTTGTTCTTAGCGGATGAATCTTTATCAGCAGCTGCCTTACGCTCTGCAATTGTCTGGCGACGTTCAGCTTCCTTAGAAGACTTTGCAATCTTTCCAGCTGACACTGTAGGAGCAACTCTGAAGCCACCTCTACCGGTGTAACCGAAGGCTGAGCTGTCTCTTAGTTGAAGTCCTGTCCATGAGTTTCCAGATAGGAAGAACTTGCTCTTCGTGATGAGTCTGAAAGCTGGATAAGTGAAGAGGAATACAACAGTGATGTCAATCAGAGTTGTTAGACCAAGTGTGAATGCGAAGCCCTTTACGTTACCTACTGTGAGGATGTAAAGAACAACAGAAGCTAGAAGGCTCACAGCACCAGAAACAAGGATTGTTCTCTTAGCTCTGTTCCAGGCACTTTCTACCGCTACGTATAGTGGCTTACCTTCACGCAGTTCATCCTTCACTCTTTCGTAGTAAACGATGAATGAGTCAGCGGTAATACCAATACCCATGATTAGACCAGCGATACCAGAAAGAGACAGTCTGTAGTCCGCTCTCCAGGTTAGAAGGGCAATCATTATGTATGTGAGAATCGCAGCAACAATCAGGGAACCCACTGTGATTACTGCTAGTCCTCGGTACTGGAACACAGAGTAGATAACTACCAAGATAAGACCAATCAAACCTGCAAGTAGACCTGCAGCTAACTGCTCTGAACCTAGGGTTGCAGAAATGTTTTCCTGAGATTGAACAGCGAATGAGATTGGCAATGAACCGTACTTCAGCTGGTCTGCTAGGACTTTAGAGCTTGCCTGGTCAAATGAACCAGTGATCTGAGCTGAACCACCAGTGATAACTGCCTGGGTTGTTGGAGCGGTGATTACATAACCATCGATGGTTACTGCGAATCGGTTCTGAGGCTCTTTCAATGGGAATAGACGCTCAGTAACCTTTGCGAACTTGTCTCCACCTTCTGCATTGAAGTTTAGGTTTACTGCCCACTCGTTGGTGGCAACACCGTTTGCTCCAGTAACAGTTCCCGCGTCAGCACCTTCAAGATCTAGGCCAGTAATTTCCACTGGGCCAAGAATGTACTTTTCACCAAGGCTTCTGTCACAAGTAACTAGAGGCTTTGTGGCATCATCAATCTGGCCAGGCTCACGGAACTTAGTTGAACAATCTAGGTTCTCGTACTCTTTCTGAAGAGCAGCGGAAACTTGGTTTAGATCGCTAGGAGTTGTTGGCTTAGCAGATGAAGTCTTGATTGGCTTTGATCCATCTTTACCAATTTCTGTTTTGCTACCAACAGAAGCCACAAGAACAGGTCGGAACTCAAGTTTTGCTGAGCTCTTGATTAGAGCAAGAGTGTTGCTGTCTGGAATGCCCGGGATAGAAACGACGATGTTGTTTCCAGAAGTGTTGATTTGTGCTTCGCTAACACCAGTTGAGTCAACACGCTGTCTAATAATTGAAACAGCCTGGTCTAGTTGCTCAGGAAGAATTTGCTTTCCCTCTTCGACAATCGGAGTCAGGATGATCTGAGTTCCACCAGAAAGGTCTAGAGCTAGGTTAGGAACGAAGGTAGCCTTCGGAACACCGGTGACTACGTTCAGCCCAATAATTCCTACAATTCCAAGAACTAATGACAGCAGCCAAGTAAGTGATCTCAGTGCCGCTCTAGTTGCAGTGCGCTTTTCAGACAAAGTCGTGCCTTTTCTATTTGTGGATGCTAATTACTTAGCAGTCTTCTTGGTTGCTGTGGTCTTAGTTGTTTTAGCCGCTGGAGTCTTTGTAGCTGCAGGCTTCTTTGCAGCAGTCTTTGCTGCAGCAGGCTTAGCCTTTGCTGGTGCTTCTGCCTTGACCTCTACTGGGGCTGGAGCCACTGTGCGAACAGCAGCCTTCAGGAATTCGATTCTGGTTCCAGGTGTTGTCTCAACGACTACAGAGTCCTCCAAGATTGAAACAATCTTGCCCTTGATGCCACCCAACATGATTACCTGTGCACCAACGGCTACAGATGCTTCCAGGGCCTTAGCCTGTTTGGTTCTTCTGCTATTGCTGAAGATGATGAATGCCAGAAAAACGGCAAGGATGACTAATAACTCCATGTTGGACCAATCGTTTGTTTGGGATTTGCTACTAGTCGATTATAAGCGACAGGCTAGTCGAATAACCCCTGAGAGCCAGTTGGAGGGGTCAATCCAAGGTGCTTATAGCCTGCCGTTGTGGCTTGTCTTCCTCTGGTTGTTCTTACTAAAAGACCAATACGAAGCAGGAATGGCTCAACAACGCTCTCAATTGTGTCTGATTCCTCCCCCAGAGCGACACTTAAGGTGTTCAAGCCAACCGGTTTACCTTCGAATTTCACAATAAGAGCCTCAAGTACAGAGCGATCTAGCCTGTCCAGCCCTAATTCATCCACTTCATAAAGATCAAGAGCTGAAGTAACCGATGTCTCCGACACTTTGCCGTTTGAATTCACTAGGGCAAAGTCTCTTACTCTTCTAAGTAGACGGTTAGCAATTCTCGGAGTTCCTCTTGATCTAGAGGCAATTAGGGCAAGAGCTTCCTGCCCAACATCGAGGCTCATTAGTTTCGCTGCTCTGGAGACGACCTCCTGGAGTTCATCGTCAGAGTAGAAATCCAAGTTGGCAGTGAAGCCAAAGCGGTCTCTCAGTGGGTTTGGTAGCAATCCACTTCTGGTTGTTGCACCAACAAGAGTAAATGGGTCTAAATCTAGCGAGATGCTTGTTGCTCCCGCGCCTTTACCGACCATGACATCAACTCTGAAGTCTTCCATTGCTAAATAAAGCATCTCTTCGGCAGATCTAGACATTCGGTGAATTTCATCAATAAATAGAACTTCACCAGCAGACAAGGAAGAAAGAATGGCTGCCATGTCCCCCGCATGCTGGATGGCCGGACCTGAGGTCATTCTCAAGGGTCTCGATGACTCGTGGGCCACAATCATGGCAAGGGTTGTCTTACCCAAGCCCGGAGGTCCTGCAAGGAGAATGTGATCTGGTGTTCGCTGCTGAATTGATGCAGCTTCAATCAATAGCTGGATTTGACCTCGAACTTTGTGTTGACCAACGAACTCACTCAAGGACTGTGGTCTGATAGCCGATTCAAAAACTAGATCTGAGCTATCAGCATCCGAGCCCATCAACTCTTCTGACATAACGGGCTACTTCCGTCCGCTAGAGAGGTTAGAAAGGCTGAGCTTTAGAAGTTCAGATTCGCTAGAAGCAGGGTTGCTCTTCAAAGCAGCTTCTACCGCTGTTCGAGCCAACTTCTCCTGATAACCAAGCCCTACAAGCGCAGCGATAACAGAACTTTCAGAACTACCCGAGCTCTTCGCTTCTCCTTCAAGAGAAACCAGCTTGCCGGTCAAACTCAAAACAATCAGTTTTGCAGTCTTCGGGCCAATACCTGTCACAGCTTTGAACATTGAGTCATCTGCTGTGGCAACAGCTCTAGCGATTCCGTCTACGCCTAAGTGAGCAAGTACAGACATAGCTGATTTAGGTCCAACACCTGATACAGAACACAGCAGGTTGAATCCCTCGAGCTCGTCCTCGGTTTGAAAACCAAACAACATCTGAGCATCTTCTCTGATGATGTGTGCTGTGTGCAGGGACAATTCCTGCTGAGTGAAGCTCAATTGATAAAGATCTGGGGTTACGTTTACCGAATACCCGACGCCACCGCAGTCAATAACTAGCTGACCCGCTTTACGACTGAGTACAGAACCTCTGAGATGAGCAATCACAGAACAAGGATAACTGTGCTAGCGAGATTTCTTAGATGACGCGATAGCATTGCGCCATTTCTCTTGAGCTTTTGTTTCTGTTGATACTTGGGACAAAACTGTCTTTCCACCGCGCCAAGCTAATGTCACAGCAATTGCTAGTGCATCAGCAGCATCAGCAGGTTTAGGTATTTCCTTGAGTTTCAGGATTTGCATCATCATGTTGGTCACCTGCACTTTGTTGGCACGACCACTACCTGTTACTGCCGCTTTAACCTCTGTTGGGGTGAAGTATGTAACTGGAATTTGTCTTTGGTGAGCAAGGTAAGAAATTACACCTGACACTTGTGCAACACCCATCACACTCTTTAGATTCTGCTGTGCAAAAACTCTCTCAATTGCAATCTGCTCAGGCTTGATGCGATCTAAGAGTTTGGCAATCTGGTCTCCAATGATTGCAATTCGTGCAGTGTCATCTAAAGATTTATCAGATTCAAATACCCCGACCTCTAGAAACTTAACTTGTCTCGAGGAACTCTTGGCGACAATCCCAAAACCGCAGCGAGTAAGACCAGGGTCAAACCCTAGAAGAACACTCTCGGTTTTATTCGGCATCTAGTTGAGCCGCAACCTCTGCGGACATGTCAAAGTTTGTGTAGACGTTTTGAACTTCATCTGAATCTTCAAGACCATCAATCAAAGCAATGACTTTGCGCGCTGTGTCGATATCTGTTTGGACAGGCATTGAAGAAACAAACTCAACGTCAGCACTCTCATAGTCAATACCAGCGTTCTGTAAGGCTTCACGAACTTCAACCATCTTCGATGGGTCTGTAGTAATGACTAGCTGGTATCCACGATCTTGAACGTCTTCAACGCCAACTTCTAGAACAGCATCAAGAACAGAGTCTTCAGTGGTTGTCTCTGTCTTCTCAACAACAATTACACCCTTGCGGCTGAACTGATAAGAAACCGAACCAGGGTCCGCCATGGTTCCACCGTTTCGTGAAACTGCTAGACGAACTTCAGCAGCTGCTCTGTTCTTATTGTCTGTCAAACATTCAATTAGAAGTGCTACACCGTTAGGGCCATAGCCTTCATACATGATGGTCTGGTATTCAACACCAGAACCGTCTAGACCTGCACCACGCTTGATTGCTGATTCGATGTTGTCTTTGGGAAGAGAAGACTTGCGACCCTTCTGGATTGCATCGTAAAGAGTTGGGTTACCTTCGAGATCTGGTCCACCGATTCTTGCTGCTACTTCAATGTTCTTGATTAGCTTGGCGAATAGTTTCGCTCTGCGACCGTCGATGATCGCTTTCTTGTGCTTGGTGGTTGCCCATTTGGAATGGCCCGACATGATGCTCCTTGTGTTTATTTCTAGACAAGTTTAGTTAGCAGATTGAAAATCCGCAGTTTTACACATCTCAACAAAGTATTCATGCACGGCATTTTCCCCAGTTACTTCAGGGTGGAAGCTGATTCCTAGGAGGTTCCCCTGCCTTACTGCCACTACCCTGCCATCTTCTAGAGTCGCTAGTTTCTGAACGTTTGGCCCCGCATCTAGAACTATTGGTGCCCTGATGAAAGCCGCATGAACAGGACGATCAATACCAGCGAAGTTCAAATCAGCTTCAAAAGAGTCAAGTTGAGATCCAAATGCATTTCTTTGAACAGCTACATCTAAACCACCGAAAGTCTTTTGACCTTCGATGCCGTCAACGATTCGATCGGCCAAGAGGATCAATCCAGCACAGGTTCCAAATGCTGGAAGACCCTTATGAATGAGGGTGATTATTGGATTCCTCAGTTCATAGATTGAACTCAACTTGTCGATGACTGTGCTTTCACCACCTGGAATAACTAATCCAGAAATTCCAATTAGATCGGCTGGTTTCCTTACACGAGTTGTTGGAACGCCAAGCTCTTCAAATGTTTGAAGATGCTCTCGGAAGTCTCCCTGAAGGGCAAGAACTCCTAGTGGACCCAAGAACTACCAGCCTCTGTCAGCTAACCGGTGCGGAGCAGGAAGATCAGCAACGTTGATACCGACCATTGCTTCACCTAGTCCGCGGCTAACGTTCGCAAGAACGTCTGGGTCATCAAAACTTGTAGTTGCCTTAACAATCGCGCTTGCTCTTGCTGCTGGGTTTCCAGACTTGAAGATTCCTGAACCAACGAATACACCGTCAGCACCCATCTGCATCATCAGTGCAGCATCAGCAGGAGTTGCAATTCCACCTGCAGTGAAAAGAACAACTGGAAGTTTTCCAGTGCGAGCCACTTCTCTAACTAGTTCAAGAGGAGCTTGAAGTTCTTTAGCAGCAACATAAAGTTCGTCTTCAGACTTAGCTGAAAGAGCACGAACTTCACCAAGAATGGTTCTGATGTGCTTCATTGCTTCGCTAACGTCTCCAGTACCTGCTTCACCCTTTGAACGGAGCATTGCTGCACCTTCTGTTACACGACGAAGTGCTTCGCCTAGGTTAGTTGCACCACAAACAAATGGGACATCAAACTTCCACTTATCAATGTGGTGAACATAGTCAGCTGGAGAAAGAACTTCAGATTCGTCAATGTAGTCAACCTTTAGAGACTGCAAAATCTGAGCTTCAACGAAGTGTCCGATTCTGGCTTTAGCCATGACTGGAATAGAAACACTTGAAATGATCTGATCGATTAGGTCTGGATCACTCATACGAGCAACTCCACCTTGTGCTCTAATGTCTGCAGGAACTCGCTCAAGAGCCATTACCGCTACAGCACCTGCATCTTCAGCAATCTTTGCTTGATCTGCAGTAACCACGTCCATGATTACGCCACCCTTTAGCATTTCTGCAAGGCCGCGCTTTACTAGTGGTGTTGATTTAGAGTCATTTGCTTTATCAGTCATGCCACTATTCTAAATGCCTTGAACAGCCCCTAAAGCAATGTTAAGAATTGTTGAGCCAGGCGTTAGCAATTTCAGTGCGAACATCGCCAAGAAGCTTAGGCAGTGCCTTGGTTTGGGCGATAATCGGGAAGAAATTAGAGTCGTTCCGCCACCTAGGCACGACGTGCTGGTGTAGATGAGAGGCAATACCCGCCCCTGCTACCTCACCCTGGTTCATACCAATGTTGAAGCCATGGGCTCCGCCAACAGCCTTGAGAACTCGCATGGCCTTCTGGGTTAGTTCGCCATATTCAAGAATCTCTTCAGGGCTAGCGTCTGTGTAGTTAGGAATGTGACGGTAAGGGACCACTAGAAGATGACCTGAGTTGTATGGGTAAAGATTCAGCAGAACAAAGCAGCTGACTCCCCTGTGGACAATAAGAGCCTGCTCATCACTCAATGAAGGAGCTATACAGAATGGGCAGTCATCATCGTG
>JBDLVB010000007.1:0-14810 GCA_039805005.1 Actinomycetota bacterium | reverse complement strand
ACTAACCTGAAGTCCTGTCCGTTAAGTTTCACTGATTGTCCGAGCATCTCTTTAGTTAAGCCCAGGTCGTTGGCAGCATCAGCACCAAAGACAACATCTTTGGCGGTAGCCGCAAAAGAACTGCTGGACAGATACGAGCCGAGAGCTAACTCAGGTTTCACTGCCTCAAAGTATTTAGCTGAAACTCCGACCAGTCGAGCACTAACTCTCGTGTCATCAGTGGCAATAGTTCCCTGGTTCTGTGATTGAACGAACATTACTGATACATTCTCAAGAGCTGCTAGCTCTCGGGCATCTTGCTCCGTGAGCGAATCCGCTGCCATGGCGGTAATGTTCAATTGGTTAGTACCCAGGGTTGCTAACGACTTATTGATTCCCTGAGATGCTCCATCAACAATAGAAGTCAGAGCAACAATTGCGGCAACCCCAATAACGACTCCCAGCATAGTGAGCAGCGATCTAACTTTTGTTGCCCAGATTCTGTTTAGAGCTAAAGCAGCTGTGCCTAATAGTTTCATCTAGAACCTCGCTCGTCGCGTTCAATCAAGCCGTCTCTAAGGAACACTCTTCTAGGAGCACTCGCGGCTATCTCTAAATCATGGGTGATCAGAACAATGGTTCTGCCTTCGCTGTGCAGGTCTTTTAGTAGTTGAATTACTGCTGCCCCTGTCTTTGAATCTAGTGCCCCTGTCGGTTCATCAGCTAAAACTATGTCTGGACTTGTAACTAGAGCTCTGGCAATTGCCACTCGTTGTTGCTGTCCACCAGATAAGCGGTTTCTATCAAAGTTGAGCCTGTCGCCCAAGCCCAGCTCAGTAAGCATCTGTGCTGCGGCTTTCTTTGCATTCTTAGTGCTAACTCCTTGATAAAGAAGTGGTGCCATAACATTCTCAATAGCTGATGTGTTTGGTAGTAATTGAAACTGCTGAAACACGAAACCGATTGCCTTAGATCTAAGACTGGTTAGTTGATTGTCATTTAGTTCATTGGTTGAATCTCCGGCAATCTTCACTGAACCAGCGCTAGGTCTGTCTAGGCAACCGATTAGGTTCATCATGGTTGATTTACCGCTTCCAGATGGGCCTACGATTGCTACAAACTCACCCCGCTCAATTACAAGGTCAATTCCACCTAAAGCGGTGGTTATCTGATCCCCAACTAGATAGTCTCTCCGGACCTTATCTAATCGAACAACTTCATCAGCCATTGCTTCCAGCTCCACGAGGTGGGCCAAATTCCATAGGAGCAGGAACCTGACCATCAATGCCGGTAATCACCAAGTCGCCTTCGTTAACGCCTGATGTGATTTCAACCAAACTGTCTCCCCTGAGGCCTAACTTAACTTCTACCCACTCAACTGCCTGACTGCCTGAAGACTCTGTTCGAAGTAACTGAACTTGGGGTAGTTCTCCAACTAAAGCGTTCATCGGAACAGCTAGAACACTATCTGCTCGCTCGACTTCAATGACTGCGGTTGCACTCATACCAAATCTTGCTCCAGCGGGAATTTCTGTTACTTCCACTAGAACTTCATACTGCTTGATTCCGCTAACAGAATTAGCCACCTGCCCAATAGAAATTACTCCACCTTCAAAAACTGCATTTATGGCGTCAAGTTCAATTGTTGCTCTCTGGCTTATGTCCAAAAGATCTGCATCATATTCGCTAGCAAATACTGAGACAACAGGCTTAGCGCTTCCCACACTGACAACTTGACCAGATGTTCTAAGGCCTTCTGCTGTGTCAACTGTTCTAACTACTCCAGCACCTTGGGCTTCAACTCTTGTTGTTTGACCGAATGCGTTCTTATAGGTGAACAGCAAATCGCCCTTAGCAACTTTGTCTCCAGCTGTTACCTCGATGCTCACAATTTCAAGACTCACACCGAACTGTGCAGGTATAACTATTGATCCGTTAGCTGAAGTTAGAACTGGTTGCTCACTAGCACCATATGCCAAGAGCTGAGTCTCAGCAAGCTGACCGTTGGCAGCCACTGTCTTCACAACTGATGTTGGCTTGACCTCATAGGTCTCGAAGTCAACCTTCTTGTTTAGAGCAGGCGCTACAACCAATCCGATTATTGCCACAACTGCCAAAGCAGCTCCAGCTAACCAGAGCCAACGTTTCTTAGTCATCTTCATAAATCTCCGCCATTTCCCTAATCTTTATCCCTAATCTCTCATAGAAACCCGAGAGTTACCTGCTAGTGAGCCATAAGGGAACTAGGAGCCCGTTTCTTTTGGAAGGGCTACCCTGCTCTAGTACTCTAGGCGTAGTGAAAAAGACCCTGAAGGAGCAAGACCCATGCCAACAACAGTAGGCAAATCTATAGCTGAGTTCTTTGGAACAGCTCTATTAGTTTGCGTGGTCATTGGGTCTGGAATCATGGGAACCAATCTCTCCCAGGATGCTGGTATTGCTCTTCTGATCAACACATTCTCAACCATCTTCGCTCTTGTGTTGTTGATCTTCATCCTTGCTCCTGTGAGTGGAGCACACTTTAACCCAGCAGTTTCTCTAGTTCAGCTTGTGAGCAGAGAACAGAAGGTAAGCGAAACTCTTTCATATATCTTTGCTCAAACAGTTGGTGCAATATCTGGAGCAATTCTTGCCAACTGGATGTTTGACCTAGAAGCCATTCAGATTTCAACGAGAGCAAGATCCAGTTTTGGGCTTCTAATTGGTGAAGTAATCGCAACCGCAGGTCTAATTGCCTTGATAGGAATCATGAGCAAGAGGAACCAAGGAGCTCTAATTCCTCTCGCGGTAGCTGGGTGGATAGGCTCCGCCTACTTCTTCACATCATCAACGTCATTTGCTAACCCTGCTGTGACAGTAGGGCGTATCTTTAGCAATACATTTGCAGGCATAGAACCAGGTTCTGTTCTGCCATTTATTGCAGCTCAATTGATTGGTGCTGCGCTAGGACTACTTGCAGTAAAGGCTTTGACTGGGAGGAACGACTAGTCGTCGTCTTCCTCTTCTTCTTCACCGACTGCTGTAGCTAAGGTGTTTGTTCCGCTCAGAGTTCCTAGCTTGAAGCTTGCAAGAACATTGGTAGGACTAGATTCTCCACCGTGTTGACCTGTGAAGGCAGAGGTAGCATCTTTACCACAAAGTGCTGAGATAGCTGCTGCTCCACCTGGGTGTGAAGAAACATACGAAGTTAGATCGTAAACACTCTTGCTAACTACACCCCAGCAGCTAGCTGCTGAGTTATGGCTGGCTACCTGAGCAGATGTGTAGGTCTTTGCGGCGGGAGCTGGTTCAGTAGTTGATGACGTTGCCAAACTTCCAATTAGCAATCCGGAAAGCACACTGGTTGGCACTGATTGCCCACCGTGCTGACCAGAGAATGCCGCAGTGCCATCCTTGCCACAAATAGCACTGATCACCGCTGAGCCACCTGGGTGTGAAGAAACATATGGAGTTAGGTTGTATACCTTCTTGTTGATGATGCTCCAACAATCTGAACCAGTCTTGTGTTTAGCAATCTGAGCAGATGTGTAACCTGCAGAAGATGGCTTAGGGGTTGTCTTGGTTGGGGTTGGGGTCGGTGTTGTCTTAGTTGGTGTCGGGGTTGGAACGGCTCCAATCCTGCCAATCTTCAAAGCAGCTAGTGCACTAGCTGGAGCCATCTCCGTTGAATGCTGAGATTCAAATGCAGAGGAAGCATCTTTGCCACAAAGGTTAGTTAGAACCCCAGATCCACCTGGGTGCTGTTGGATGTATGAGGTTAGGTCATAAACGTCTGACTTGATGATTGTCCAACAGTCAGCAGCTGTGTTGTGTGTTGCCACCTCCGCGGCGGTAAGTCCAGTCCCTGGGGTTTCGGTATCTGTAGGGGTTGGGGTTGGAGTCGGGGTTGGCTCTGCAACGTTTCCAATGCGCTTCTCCCAAGTAGCTTGAGCACCTGTGTGTCCCACGAAGTAGGTAAGTCCTGAAACAGACAGCACTGCAGCAATTGCAACACCAGCGGTTGATTGCACGAGCCACTTAGGCTTGTCTGATTTCTGAAGGAAGTAGAAAGCTACGCCAACAGCAAGTAGACCCACAGCTGCGGGGAAGAGTATTCCACCTAATTCTTCGTGGGTCTGTGGTTCTCCGACTCGATCAGCTAGTGCTTCACCAGACTCTCTAGCGATGAATGTGAAGACTGTTGCGATGAATAGTCCGATGAGGGTAAGAGGAAGATAGGTCTTTCTCCACTTAGGAACGAAGATAAGGATGGCTAAAGCCAGAGCTGAGACTGGTAGGAATACAACTGCAACGTGAACTGCTAGAGGGTGTACTGGAAGACCGTCGATAGTGTCGAAAATGGATGATTGCATAAACGTTGTACTCATACTTCCAACATACTCCCCCTTAGTGCTCTGAACCTGAAAAACATGTGGGCATTGACTTCAAAGACTCTGCGAAGATAGAGAAATGCAGATCTCTCCTGAGTTCACTGGCCTCACTCCACAAGAGGTTGACTCAAGGATGAGACAAGGCTTCGGCAATAGCCAGGAGTTCGGTAAGAGCAGAAGCATCCTCACAATACTCAGAGCCAACCTTCTTACTCTTTTCAATGCTGTCGTAGGTGGTTCTTTCCTTGTCCTTCTTGCTCTCGGTTACTGGAAAGATGCGTTATTCGGCATTGCGGTAATCACCAACGTGCTAATTGGTGTGATTCAGGAATACAGATCCAAACGAATCCTAGACAAACTAACGATTCTCAGTAAATCTCCTGTGCAGGTAAGAAGATCCGGAACTTCACAACTAATTGCAATTGAAGATGTGGTTTTGGATGACCTAATTGAACTCAAGTCTGGAGATCAACTTCCTGCAGACGTTGTTGTTATTCAAACTAATGGGCTAGAACTAGATGAGTCTCCCCTGACCGGAGAAGCTGAACCTGTTGCTAAGTCTGTTTCGGATGAACTCTATTCAGGTTCAATCGTCACCGCAGGCTCTGCCTTAGTAAGAGTTATCAAAGTGGGTGCTGACACCTACTCGAGCAAACTAGTTACTGAGGCAAGGGCCTTCTCTAAAGTTTCTTCCGAAATTAGACGAGCTTTAGAGAAAGTGATTCTCTGGATCAGCTGGGCTTTAGGCCCAGTGATCTTCATCGTTGTTTACGGTCAGCTACAGGCCAGCCCTTGGGAAGATGCGGTTGTTGGTTCGGTAGCCAGCGTTATAAGCATGGTTCCGCAGGGGCTAGTTCTAATCGTGAGCATTGCCTTCGCTATCGCTGCGACGAGATTGGCTAAAGCCAAGGTTTTGCTGCAGGAGCTTGCAGCAGTTGAAGGGCTAGCAAGAGTAGATATTGTTTGCATTGATAAGACTGGAACTCTAACCGGTTCAGGAATGCTTCTAGACCAAGTTATTGAACTAGAAAATTCAACTAAGCACCCTGACTGGAAATCAATTGTTGGAGAGTTTGCTCATCTCTCCTCAGCCAACACAACAACCAAAGCTTTGCAGGATTCATTTCCCTCAAGAGGTCTAGCAATCACAAGTGAAGTTGAATTCACCTCAACTACTAAGTTCAGCTCTATTGATGTGAACGGAGCAACATGGCTATTGGGAGCTCCTGAAGTAATAACCAAAGACAAAGATGTGCTCAGCAAAGTTAGCGAGCTAGCGTCACTAGGGCTTAGAACGCTACTACTTGCTGTTGAAGATTCAGAAACCATTCCACTCGTAATTCTCACTTTCAAAGAAGAGATTAGATCTGAAGCAAGAAGTACTTTGGCCTATCTGAAAGCTGAAGGCGTTCAAGTTAGGGTCCTATCGGGTGATCACCCAGAAACCGTTGCTGGCATAGCTCATGCCGTTGGTTTGGATTTTGACGGCACAGGCTTTGATGCGAGACAGCTGCCAACTGATCTGAATGTTTTGGCAAATGCACTTGAACTGCACTCCGTATTTGGCAGGGTCACACCTGACCAAAAGAAACTAATGGTCAAAGCTCTCCAACAAAGAGGACATGTTGTTGCCATGATTGGCGATGGTGTTAACGATGCCCTTGCTCTGAAGCAATCCGATTTAGGAATTTCAATGGGTTCGGGATCTGCTGCCACAAGAGCGGTAGCAAACCTAGTGTTACTAGACAACAGATTCGCTTCGCTACCGGAAATAGTAGGAGAAGGTCGAAGAGTCATAGCCAACGTTGAAAGACTTTCAAGACTCTTCCTAACCAAAACCACTTGGGCAATGATTTTGGCAATAGTCTTTGGGCTAACTTTCTGGGAGTTCCCTTTCTTACCTAGACAGCTATCTGCAGTTGATGGATTCACAATTGGAATTCCGGCTTTCTTATTAGCGTTTCTGCCTAACAGTCAGCGCTATCAGCCAGGCTTTCTAAAGCGTGCACTCTTGTTCTGCATCCCTGCTGGAGTCGTTACCGCAGTAGCTGTGATTGCTCTGTCTCTAATGACTAGATCAGGTTCTGCTTGGTCTGTAGCGGATGCTCAGACTGGCACAGCCATTCTCCTTTCCATTACTGGCCTCTGGGTGCTCTCTTCTCTAGACAGACCAACTTCAAGACTCAAGGTAGCCATACTTTTAGCTATGGTTCTCTTGATGGTTAGCCTGTTCTACCTACCTTTCACAACCGAGTTCTTTGGTTTCACTTATCTAACTTCTGAGCAATTGGTGCCAGTTCTAGTAGTTGGTTTCATAAGCGCTCTGGCAATTGAACTAATTAGCTTCCTAGCCAGGCCAAAAAAGAGATAAGAATGTGATTATTCAGAGGCTCAATGTCTCTGAATAATCAAGGGTTGGGGCTAGATTGCAGACATGGCTAAAGACTCAATTGATAAACACAAGGTACTCATCCCAGGTAGATGGGTAGAACGCATCGAAGAGCTCTTCCACATTGTTTTAGGGGTCTTCCTACTAGGGATTGCTATTGCAGCTCTCTACTTCTCAGTTGTCCGAGTATTCGAGACTTCACCTTTCTTCCCAACAGGAATGATTCAGGCAATCAATGACATCCTCTTCATAATCATCATTCTTGAGATTCTCCGAACCGTTGTTGCTAGATACACCGATGGTGTTTTCCAGCTGCAGAACTTCCTAATTATTGGAGTGATTGCAGCGGTTAGACATATCCTCACTGTTGGTGCATCTATGACTCTTGCCTCAGGTAAATCACAAGACGAGTTTGATCGAGCAGTAATTGAGCTTGGTATCAGCACCGGAATTGTTGTTGCTTTGGTCTTTGCAATCTTCCTATCTAAGGCTTCAAACAACCTAAAAGCAAAGTAGTCTCAAAGCTCTGACAAGTTAGACTTTTTTGATGAGCAAGAACTACACTCTCTTAGACGGCGGTTTGGCAACAGCACTAGAAGACCTTGGCAACACATTCACCTCAGAGTTATGGACGGGTGAGCTTCTAAAGAGCGCTCCTGATCAAATCCGTGATGCTCATGCCGCATTCGTCAAAGCCGGTGCTGAGATCATCATTACCTCCACGTATCAGGTTTCCTTCCCAGGATGTATAGCCAAAGGTTGGACGCACCAAGAGGTAGTGGATGCTCTGAAGAACTCCATTCAACTGGCGCGTGATGCTCACTCCCCTAAAGTAGCTGCTTCTATTGGCCCTTACGGAGCGTACCTAGCCGATGGCTCAGAGTATCGAGGTAACTATGACGCTACTGAAGATCAGATCAGAGAGTTCCATAAAGAGCGCTTAGAAATACTCATCGCTTGTAAGCCTGACTATTTGGCAATCGAGACCATTCCTGAAATTAGAGAAGCTCGAGTATTACTTCAGCTACTCAAAGATTTGAACAACACTATTCCAGTTTGGATTGCCTTCTCTTGCAAAGATGATCTTCGTTTAAGTTCAGGTGAATCCTTTAGAGATGCAGCCATGATTTCCAAAGAGTTAGGTGCCAACTACGTTGGCATAAACTGCACTAACCCAGAAGTGGTTACCGGATTACTTGAATCAGCTGAAGGTTATGGACCATTCGTGGTTTACCCGAATGCCGGTAGAACCTGGAATGAGAAACTGAAGCGTCTTGAAGGTGCAACAGTGAAACTCTCAGACCAACACATCCAGCAATGGTCAGAGTGTGGAGCAACCATTATTGGTGGATGCTGCGGAATTGGGCCTAAAGAAATAGCTCAGGTTGCTCGATAAGAGCTAAACACCCATTCGGCAGAACTCGTCTACCTTTTCTGTTCTTCCCGCAACAACCATAAGATCTCCAGTTTCAATTACTGTTTCCGGGAACGAAGGCTGATAGTTGCCTCCCGCCTTTTTGGTCGCAACAACAGTAACTCCATGCTCTGATCTGAATTTTAGCTCGGCAAGAGATTTTCCATTAAAAATCGCCGGTGCTTCTGTCTTGACCATCACATACTCTTTGTCTAGTTCGACATAATCTAGCGAATCTCCGGAAACCATGTGCGCTACACGTTTACCCATGTCCATTTCAGGGAAAATAACGTGGTGAACACCAAGTTGTTCAAGGATTCGACCGTGGGCAGTACTTGTCGCTTTCGCCCAAACCTGCGGGATACCGAGCTGAAGTAAAAGAGAGGCAGTCAAAATACTGGATTCAAGATCGCTACCGATGGCGACTACGGCAGAATCGAAATCTTGTATTGAGAGTTCGCGTAGAGCTGCTTCATCAGTGGTATCAGCCTGAACTACATCTGTTAGGCGATCGGATAGGTTTTGCACAATTTTTTCATCGGCATCGACTCCTAGAACCTCTCTACCCTCCTTGAGAAGCTCAAGAGCGAGTGATGTTCCGAACCGACCAAGCCCGATTACAACGATGCTCCTGGCTTCGACTTTCTTTCCGGCTGCAACTTTTCTTCGGTTAGGCAATTGATTCTCCATTCGGATTTTGACAAGTAAAGGTGCTTGTCTCTCTGACACTAGTTAATACTAGGATTTGCTTGAAACTGGTCAAGCAACCTTGAAAATTAGCCAATTAGAGGACTTTCTCTAGGGTATTCAAAATGTCTCTTGGTCTTTCTAAGGGCTAATGAAGTTGCAACGACAATAGGGCCCAGACGACCAAATAGCATCAGTAGGGAAAGCAGGAACTTGGCATGATCTGGCAGATCTGCCGTAATACCTGTTGAAAGACCTACCGTTCCAGCTGCTGAAATAATCTCGAAGAGTAGCTCGTCGGTACCAAACTTGGTGGTGAACCTGAGCAGCAAAAGCGCCCCAATAATTACAAGGGAGTAAATGGTCAAAATAGTCAGTGCTTGACGCTGCATAGATCGAGGCAGTCTTCTATTACCCACGTTAACAGCAGCGTCTCCTCTAATTTCAGTTAGAACTATGTAGAACAGGATTACTGCAGTCCCTATCTTGATACCACCCGCTGTAGAAGCGCTGGCTCCACCAATGAACATCAACATGTTCATTCCGATCCAAGTACCTGAGTCCATTGCTCCAGTGTCAATGGAGTTCAAACCTGTGGACCTTGTCATTGAAGAGGTGAATAAACTTGTCATTACTTTTTGGAATGGATCGAGAGCTCCTAAGGTAGCTGGATTACTCCATTCAGCAACCGCAACTCCAAGTGCTCCCACCACTAACAAAACTAAACTTGCCCATAATACAATCCTTGAGTTGAGGGACCACTGCATAGGCATTTGATAGGTGACTTTCCTACCGATTCCCAACATTACTTTCAATTTGAGACGATCTCTAATCTCCGCTAAGACTGGGAAACCGAAGGATGCCAAGGTGCCAAATATAAATATGGACAGAATTATGAATGGGTCTTTTGCAAATCCAATCATGCTGTCTGAATACAAGGCGAACCCGGCTTGATTGAAAGTCATCAGGGAATGAAAGCCTCCGTGGCTTAGTGCTTTCCCTAATGAATACCCATATTCCGTGTAGAAACGCCAGGCAAGAATGATGAAGAGGATGACTTGGAAAAATATCATCATCTTTCCAATATTTTTTAGCAAGGTTTTTGCATCAGGTTGCTTGGTAGCGGATGATTCTGCGAAGACTGAAATGCGACTCTTTAGAGAAATTTTGCCTTCCAAAAGGTAGCCAACAAGCGTTGCGAATCCAATGATTCCGAAACCGCCAATTTGAACCAGCAATGCGATGACAGTGTGCCCAGTAGTAGACCAATATGATCCAGTATCCACAGTAGCCAAACCAGTAACTGTAATGGCAGACGTTGCGTTGAAAATCGCGTCGAAAAAATTGGTTGGCTGCCCAGAAGCTGAGGACATCGGCATCATGAGAAAACCAGTACCTATGAGAATGAGCACTGTAAAGGCTGCTGCAATCGACTGTGTGGCCGAAAGCTTAGGAAGTATTTTCATAGCAGGCTCTAATCTACTCTCTTAGAAGCGAATTAGTGCTGCCCCTCGAGAAAAGCTATAGCGACTTATTTGAGGAGTAATCACCAAGGACTAGACCCACTATGGTCTTAGCAGCCGTAGTTTTTCCTGGTCTAACAGCCTTTATTAGAGCCTCAATCTCTGCCTCTTTGGGCATCAGCTTGCCGCTCTGGATAAGCCCTAGAAAAGTCACTACATCCTCCATTGAAGAGGCAACATGGGTTGATTCTTTGGCTATTTCGCCTAATGGCGAAAATTCCCAGTGGTCTGACTTCTCCCAAAAGATAGCCGACTTTTTAGTGACCAATGGATACTCAGCAATAAATGAAACTCCATCCGTAATCATGGCATCGGACGCCAGAGCTAGAGATGTGAAAGGTCCGTCCACGTCTGTGAAAGTATTTGGAAGGGCATCCCAACTATCTCGCCACTCGGTCAACGCCTCCGGGGTCATCAAATCTCTACCGGTGAGAGTCCCAAAGAGAAAAGGGTGCGGACGTAGAAGAAAATCAATTTTGGGATTGCTCTTTGCATATTCCAACATCGCATCTTTTTGGCTTGTGAAATGTCCGAAGTTTAGCCAGCTTGATCCATAACTGTGGTGAGGTGCCCAAATGACTCTGAATGGCTTAGTGCCATCAGCCAAGGTTCTATCTAAAGGCCAAAGCGGTTCAACGTTGTCTTTAGCTTCCAGAAGAGCATCGATCTTTGGAGTTCCGGTTAGGAATGAATGGTCTTTCCGACCATGGGCATCAAAAGCAGCTTTGGTGTCTGCATCTTGTAAAAACACCATATGAGCTTGCTCGTGAGTTGGTTGAGTATATTGATGAAGAGCTACCCCATCAACACCCGGTTCATTGACCAATGATGTTGAAAAATATGGAACGTAGCAGACTTTCGTAAACTCAACTAATTTCTCAATTTGGTAGTTTTTCTTGTAATTTCTTTGCCATGGGTAGTTTAGGAAGATGTAATCAGGACCTAGTTCCTTAAGTCTTGCCAACCCGTATCTACTCTTTTTGAACTGGAATCTTTCGTGTTCGATTCCAACAGAATCGAGATATGAACTAACTAGCTCTTCATCACGAAACTTCTCATAGCCAGTAAGTTTTCTAGGCATGCTGATAACTATGGGGTCAAAGCGGGCGTCTGCCTTCATCTGCCTATAGATAGCATCGAAGGCATCCCAAGCTTCAAAGTAGAAGGTTAGGAATACAACTTTGATCGGCTTAGCCATGATGAACTAGTTAGCCTTCAGCATGAGTACGTATTGCCCGCCACCTTGAACGATGTCGACTTTGAATTGTGTTGCAGGTGCAAATCTTGAAAGTCTGTCTAAGAGCCACTCTGAGGCAAGATCTGCATCCTTGGCATCGGCACAGCGACCAATAGCCTCTTTGCCGCCCTTCTTAGCTAGGCGCTCAACAGTCGCGATTATTGGAGCTGGCTCAAACACCATCAAGTTAGAAGGCCACTGGATAACAGGGTCAATCTTGCCCTTCATTGTGTTACAGGCTCTATGGGCTAGTCGCTCTTCAGCCTTTTCACCCTTTTTAGCCTTAACTACAAAGTAGCTATCTGCACTAGGACCGCGGTCATTGTTCACAGAACCATCGGCGTCAACCGGCTCATCACATATCCAGCAGATCCAGTTATCTCTCTGGCCGACTGCGTCTAGATCACTCATTGTTTAAGGTTACGCCAAAACCAAGGCTTAAAATTAGAAGTATTACTTGAAAGGAAGGCCCATGGCCGAGAAGAAGACAGGTGAAAGCTTCACAGCAGCAGAACGCCAAGCTATGAAGGACCGCGCCAACGAGGCCAAGCGTGCTGCAACTGGGGCCGCTGATCTAGAAGCCTTCATGGAAAAAGTCAATGAGATGCCTAAAGATGAAAAGGCAATGGCTCTAAAGATTAAAGAACTGGTCTCTAAGAACGCACCTGATCTAATCCCAAAGACTTGGTATGGAATGCCAGCATTCTTCACTCCTGGCAAAACTGGAAAGGTAATCATCTTCTTCCAAAACGCAGCTAAGTTCAAGACTAGATTTTCAACACTAGGCTTCTCTGAATTTTCTAACCTTGATGAGGGAACCTTCTGGCCAACTTCATACGCGTTGACAAAACTAACGCCAAAGGTTGAAGCCGAAATCAAGGCTCTCATCAAAAAAGCAGTTAGCTAAAGAATTAATAACTAAACCCCCGAAGAATAATCTTCGGGGGTTTAGTTTTAGGCTCTTACGTCGGCTACTTTACTTTCTTAGTTGTCGACTTAGACATGCTGTATGCATAGCCCTTAGAGTTCTTAGCTGTAATCATCACTCTGATGTACTTGCCCTTATCGGACTTGCTCAACTTCAATGAACTTGAAGTCTTTCCAGAGATAACGGAACACTTTGAACCTGCTGAAGGCTTAGTCTTCAGAGTGGTCTTACCAGGCACTGCACAGCGGTACCAGGTGTACTTGTAGGTAATCTTTGCAGTTCCAGACCATAGACCTCTATTGGCAGTCAATGTAACTCCGACCTTAGGTGTCTTTGTTGAAACAGCAGCTGCTTTCCTAAGTGAAGGCTTTACTTTAGGTGCTGGCTCAACTGGGACATCAGGCACGATTGTGATCTGAGGAGTAACCGCACCGTTCACAGCTAGGTTGTCGATGTAGAAGACTTCGTTAGCTGCTTCTACCTGGAAGTCAGGGAAGATAACCAACTTGTCGTACTTCACCAAGCTTGACCAACCAGCAGAGGTTGAAAGATCGAACTCTATGTTGTTCCAACCAGCATTAGCCGTCTGCGTCATCGACACAGCTAGTGTTGCTCCATTGTAAAGTTCTAGACCCACTGGGCTACCACCCTTAGGTGAGTAGTAGTTGAAGGTAACTTTCTTGTAGGTTTCATCACTGTAGCGGAATGAACCATCAGGGCTGACTAGAGCATTGATTCCAGCCCATGGAGCTCCAGACTTAGTGATTGCAAGTACGTTTCCACCAAGACCACCGGCAGGGGCCTCAGTGATAACAGCAGATGCTCCTCCGAAGAAGCCCTGTGGCTTATCAGCCACTGCTTCTGCAGTGTTTAGAACACCAAGTGAATCGTCACCTTCGAAGGTTAGAAGAGTAGGCACAGCTTCACCTGCGCCAGCGTTACCGCCACCGCCACCTCCGCCGCCACCAGGGATAGATGCACCAACAGCACCGTTGAAGGCTAGGTCATCTAGGTACCAAGGGTTAGCTGAACCATCACCAAGGAAGTCGAAGAATATTGCTGCTCTCGGGTAGTCCTGAGTTAGGTTTCCACCTACTTCGAAGTTGAAGCTGTATGTCTTCCAACCAGCAACGCTAGTCTGCTTAATTTCAACAACCTGTGAAGGGTGATCAATAGATTCAATCTTCAGCATGATCGTCTTGCCAGAAACTGGGGAGTGAATGTTTGCTTTGACAACAAAGTTAGAAGCTGAGATGAGAGAAGCCGCTCTACTCAAAGACAAGACGCTTGTACCTGATGTGCTGCCGATTGAGATAACCTTCATAGCCTTAGTTGAATCAATTGATCCGTTTTCTGGAGCATCAGTGACGATGCTTGAGGTTGCTCCGTTGAAGTCAACTAGTGAGTAACCTGATGTGTCAGTTGGCTCAAAGTTGATTAGCTTTTCTGGGTTGCTGCGTTCTTCGACTACTACTTCTTCAGCAGCGTCACGAGCACCAGGGAATGAGATGTTGTCAACGTACCAAGTGGTCATTGGCTTGCCATCTACTGGACCATTACAGCCAACTCCAAAGAAGTCAGGCAACTCCAAAGAAGTCAGGCATAAGAGCTGCCACGTTGTAGTTGATGTTTGGGTTGTATGCAAGAGCGTAGTTAACGCTGATTGTCTGCCAACCAGGAGTCACTGTTACTTTTCTTTCGATACCTGCTTGACCATTCGCTTCAATCTTCAAAACAAAACAACGGTTTTCAGCATCTGGAGAATAGACAGAAAGAGATGCTGTTGAGTTAGCGGTTGATACAAAGCTTGATGTGTTTGGAAGAACAAACTTAGTTCCTGCCCAAGCCTTAGCCTGAGTCTCCATCTTGATGGCTTTTCCAGATGTGAAACCATCGCCTGCAGGCTGATCTGTTACCAAAGTAGTGATGTTGCCATCAAAGTCCACACCAGAGTAAGTCTGCATGGAGTCAAAGTTCTCTGACCAAGGAGATGCTGCAGCATTAGCAGCTGAGATGCCGACGGTAATTAGAGGAAGGGCGAGCAAACTCGCGATAGTTTTGCGAAACACGTGATGCCTTTCAGGAAGGACGCTTCGCACAAAACATCGATGTAGTTACGAGCCTAGAGCCTACTTGGGGACATCTAGAGGCCTTTTGCCCTGATTTGGTAACGATTCAGTCACCAAACTTCACTCAATAAAGCCTTATAAATAGGCTTTTCCCGTAAGGGAGTTGAGATTTAATGGACAAGTGTTCAAGGTGTGGGGACCCGAGAGTCGGCCA
>JBDLVB010000006.1:0-14954 GCA_039805005.1 Actinomycetota bacterium | reverse complement strand
ACTGTATTTACCTGGGATTTCATTTAGGAAGACAGCCGTGATCAAACCCAGTGGGATTGTGATTGCAAGAGCAATCGCAATCTGAATCAGGGAACCTACTATTGAGTGCAGAATTCCACCGGAACTTAGCGGATCAAGCGGACCTGCAAGGCTCATGTCTTCTGTGAAGAAATTCAAGTAAGGAAGAGCTTCGAACCCTCTTGAAATTGTAAAGACAACAATAAACACCAACGCTGAGAAGATGATTACTGCTGCTGAGCGAATGATTACTGAAGCAACTCTGTCTTTGACACCTTCGCGGTCGTCATCGATAGCTGTAATAAGTGCAAAGAAAACGATGAAGAGAATGTAAGAAATAAGTACAAATGTCAGAACGCCATTTAGCGGAGCAATCGAGAACAAGAATCCGGTTGCAGCAATTGCTGAGCTGGCTGCTGTGACAGTGGTTAGCAAGTCACGGATTCTAATTCCGTGAAGCTGACGCTTTTGTTCTTCAATCATGTTTTGAGTGGTCATTAGCTGCTTGCTCCTGATCTTGAACGGGCAACGATTGATGAAGCAGCGAAGTTAACAATCAAGGTCATGATGAATAGGGCAAGACCTGCAGCCATCAAAGCAGACATACCCATTTGAGTTGCTTCACCATATCTCAATGCAATAAGGCTGGATACAGAGTTTGCACCATTCTCAAGGATTCTTGGTTGAACAACGAATACCGGTGAAATGATCATATAAACAGCGATGGTCTCTCCCAGAGCACGACCAAGACCAAGCATTGTCGCACCGATGATTCCACCTTTACCGAATGAAAGAACAACGTTCTTGACCATTCCCCATCGAGTTGAACCCAAACCTAACGCTGCTTCTCTTTCACCAATTGGTGCTTGAGAGAAAACTTCACGCATAACAGAAGTAACAATCGGGGTGATCATCAAACCAACAACAATTCCTGCAATCAAGCTAGATGATGTGAAGACAGTGTTGCTGGTTAGAGGATCTGAAGGATCGCTTCCCTGCACAGAAAGGAATGGTATCCAACCAAAGTTTTGTGAAAGCCACTTGGCTACTGGAGTGACTTCGTTTTGCAAGAAGAAGAATCCCCACAAACCAAATACAACGGATGGAATAGCGGCCATGAGGTCTACAAGAGTAATGAGTAATCTCTTGATACGTCTCGGTGCGTACTCACTGATATAAAGTGCGGTTCCTAAAGAGAAAGGAACAGCAACAAAGATTGCGATGATTGCGATGATTACAGTTCCTGCAATAACAGCGGCGATACCGAAGTTTCCTGAGTCAGGCTCCCAAGCCTGTGTCGTGAAGAAACTAAAACCAACTGAACCTAAAGCTTCGCTAGCTCTAAGAGTTAGGAACAATCCAACCAACGCCATGATGACAAGCACAGAGCTTCCGGCACTTCGCATTACTCCCCTGAAAATGCGATCCTGGAAGTCCCAAACATACTTTAATTGGCGAGGTTTTTGGGTGTCCATAGCCATAGCCAAGGCGTCCTTGGACTGCGTCATTTGGGTTTTAGAGGCCATGCCTTGATTATCGCCTGAAGCAATGACGCCAACCTGCTTGGAAGGTTAACGCAAGTTGAATTATTGTCCAGACCGGTTGAGGGGGCTGTGCAGGGATTTTGAGGAATATGCATTGGCAAATCTTGCCCGAATAGCCAAAAACACCTGCCTTTAGTGCTCTTTGGAAGCTTTTCTTGGTTTGACTTAGGCCAAAAGGGCCTAAACACAGCAGTAAACTCTGGAAATGACCCTATTTCGTGGCTTTTTGTCTCTCGTTCTAGCTCTCTTTCTAGCAATGAGCACATTGGTCCTGCCAGCTAACGCCATGCAGCTCTTTATCAAGCCACCTTCTGGACCGGGGTTCGAAACCAACAACGGAGACACTTGGACCATCGATGTCGAACCATCTGACAGCATCGAAAACGTAAAACAGAAGATTCAAGACAGGTTTGGGACCCCTCCAGACCAGCAAATCATTACTTTTGCGGGTAAGGCACTTGAAGATGGCCGCACTCTCTCTGATTACAACATTCAAAAAGAAGCCACTCTAATTTTCTCTTTAAAGAAAATGTCTAGAACTGTGAATTTTGACTCCAAAGGTGGATCTGAAGTTGAAGCTACGTCATTCATAGATGGCGAAAACATCGTGTCCGCCCCTGAGGCACCATACCGAAGTGGCTACACCTTTGCAGGTTGGTCGGCAACGGACGGTGGAGCTACCATCACTTTCCCTTACGCCCCCGGCGTTACCAGTAACATCTCACTATTCGCCAAGTGGATATCCACCAACGTCAAAGCCGCGGCAATTGTTAAGCCGATTGTGTATGGCCAAGCAAAGGTAAAGAAGACCTTGAAGTCAAACAAGGGTAGATGGACTGGATCTCCAACACCTGCATTTACCTATCAGTGGTATGCCTGTAAAAAGAAGGTTCCTGCAGCAACAAAGACTATTCCTATTACTTGTAAGGCAATCGCTGGAAAGAACAAGTCCAGCTTGACAGTTGCTCCTAGCTACAAAGGCAAGTTCCTCGCAGTGAGAATTAAAGGAACCAGCGCTGGAACATCAGCAACAGCTTGGCTCTCTAAGAGCACCGGATTAGTTATCTAGGCAAGTCAAGCTAAAGTTTCTTGGCACCAAACTAAAGAAGCAGCAACAAAATAGAAAAAGTAGCTATGGACTATTTGTCACTTTTATGGCATTGGAGATACCAATTGCTCCACTTGAAGACTTGATTATGGCTGCGACCGTTAATTTAGCTCCAGCCGGGTACTTCGCGCCTGAAAGAATCATCTTCCAGCCTGAGGCATCATCAACACCGAGAACTTGCCATGAGCCGCCATTGACCTTGATCACGAAGGTGCATGTTGATGGATCATCCCAGTTGGTTATTGAAGCGCTTGGCTTCCAGATGGCTACACCCTGATCTTTAGGCATAGTCAATGTGACAGCCCCAACAACGGGTTTTAGTGGCATGGCACTCTGGGCCTTTAGAACAACCGCTTGCCTATCTCCAACTGTTATGGTGACAAAACCTTGTGCATCCGATGTAACGGTTTGTGGTTGACCCCAAACCTGAGTGAAAGAAGTGTTTGGACTCGATGTCTTGAACCTGATTCCAGACTTTGTGACCTGTGAATTGTTCAAAGCAACTAAATACTCGGTTCTAGTGGCTGAATCAATCCTGCTGAAGGCAATTACGTTGTTTGCAGAGTATCTCTGAATCTGAGCGCCTGTTTTTAATGCTGGGTGGTTGTTGCGAAGTGAATTCAACCAAGAAATGCGCTCTTGAATTGGGTGATTGCTCTCAGTGAGATAGCTGCCGGAACCAATTGCATTTGCAGCAATTCTGGACTCTGTCTTCCAAGCATTTACAGATGTAGGGAAAAGGTCCTGTCTAGCTTCCTTATCGCCACCATTACCTATGATTCCATTTTCATCACCGTAGTAGACGTTAGGAATTCCTCTCGACATATACATAAGGTCATATCCAAGAAGTGCATCTCCCCAAAGATCATTAGCTGGAGATCCGGCATTTCTTAGCATTAGACCGAATCTCCCCATGTCGTGATTACCAAGGAAAGTTACTTGGTTATAGGCATTGGTCTTGTTGGTTGTGTACCAGTCATCTGCACCAAAGACATTGGTGATGTCTGTGATGTTGTTACCTGAGGCAAATTGCACAGCAGCGGATTGGAAAGCGAAGTCAAGCAGTGAAGGTATTCCTCTATCTCTAACAAACTCTGTTAGAGAACCTGTACCAAAGTCATAAACTTCACCAAATGCAAAGAGATCTGGCTTATTCTGAGCAGTTAGCTCTTGAACTCTTGGCCACCATTTACCTAGAAACGCATCGTCGACGTGCTTTGCAGTATCAATTCTGAAACCATCTACGCCATAGTCGTTTACCCATGATGCATAAACTTGAGCAAACCCTTCAATGACTTCTGGTTTCTCCGTTGCGATATCGTCCAACCCAAAGAAATCGCCATTTTGGGATTGCTCTTTAAGGTTCCAGTTCTGCACGTCTCCACGGTTGTGATAGTTAGAGAGGTTGTTTAGGAAGGCCGGTTTGCGAAGGTTCACATCAGATGGTGCCACAGCTGCAGTCCTTGCAGTGCCAAAGCTGTAATTGCCCGAAGGATAGTAATTAACATCTCCTGTGTGATTCATAACTATGTCTAGAACCACTTTCATGCCTTGTGAATGTGCACAGTCAACAAGTGCTTTGAAATCAGCCTTAGTGCCTAGATGCGGATCGATATCTGTAAAGTCTGTGATCCAGTACCCATGGTATGAAGCACTCGAGCCTTGCACGTAACGCTGCTTGAAAGGTGGTGTTAGCCATAGAGAAGTAAAGCCCATGTCTTTTAGACGCTTTATACCGTTACCAGTTGTGCATCCATCGGTCAGACCAGCTAAATCTCCACCGTGATAGTAGGCGGTAGAAGCTGGGTCAAAAGCAGTCACATCTCTAGAACCAGTTAGACCCATGCGATCGTTAGCGGTATTTCCATTTTGATATCTATCAGTCATAACGAAATAGATGTTGTCTCCAGCCATAGCTGATCTAATTGACTCAGCCGCTAATGCAGTTGCTTGAGAAAGTGTTGGAGCAGTTGCTGGAGTTGGTGGAACTGGCGGTGCTGGAGGCACAATAACCGGGGCTTGAGTCATCGGAACAGGAATTGAATAACGCAAAGTTGAGTTTGAATTAACAGAACCAGACTCAAACCAGATCTCACCCTTTGTGGATGCCAGGTTCACTAGCTGATTCTCTTCAGAAGGATCTTTTACATTTCCCTTGTGAATGATTATCGGCACACTCTTTGAATTTGCGACTAGAGGAATTTCATACTTCACTCCCCACACTCCAGGAGTTGGACTTGCAGGCAAGATTGGAGCAGCCCAGTTCACATTGAGAGTTGTTCCGCCATCTGCTTCTTTCCAAGCATGGATTCCCCAGCCAGAATAGTTTCCATCAGCACGGTGGTAGTGAATAGTTAGCTTGTCCATAGCCCACGACTCTGAGGTTCTAACTCCGGTGAAAGAATCTCCAACCCAAACTTTTCCGGCTTTACGCGGGTTGACGTAATAAGTCTTGCCAACTTTTGTCTTATTTAGGATTGTGAATTTTAGAGAAGCTGTGGTTGCAGTCACTGGAATATTTACGTACCTTTTTGATCCAGATGCTATGAACTTGTAAGTCTTAATAGTTTTACCAATAGTGACTTTGACAGATCTGTTGCTTAGTGCAGTCCCCTTAGCAACTAGCGAGATTTTGTAACGAAGCGATGCACTTGTTTCGTATAAGTGTGGAACACCTTTTGAACTCAGCCATATTTCTCGGGTTGCAGAAGGGTTGATTGAGACGCTTGAGGTCGCTAGTTTTGTTGCCTTCACTCGTACCGATGTTGATCCTGCTGGGATGTTGACTACCCCAAACCATCCATAGGAATCTTGACCGATTAGCCTTGATTGACTTTGGTTATTTGAATTTGCCGCATCAGTTAGAACTATCTCAGCATCAGCAGGAACAATCCCTGCCACATTAGGCACGTGCACAACAATCTGATAGCTCTCTTGAGCTGATGCCTGAGGAATGAATGCAATTGCAGGAATAGCTAGTGCTAAGGCTAGGACTAATGCTTTTAGGGCTCGGGCAAATCTCATGTATTTAGCCTAACTTCGTAGCCAGAGGGCAACGCTGGCTTTCTAGATATTCTCAGGATGCCGTTTCTGGTTAAAGCAAATCGCTTGCACCAGCCCAGTACTTTGAGCTAGTGCAAGCGATTAGAAAGCTGCTACTTACGAGACTTTAGGGTTCTTCCAAGAACGAATCCACCAGCACCGAATACAACAAGAGCAACTGCTCCTACGATCAACTGCATTGTTGTTAGCCCAAGTGGCATAGAGTTCATAGCCATTGGCTCTTCAGTTACTTCGAAGGTAGCTGTGGCCTGAACGTTCTCCCCGTCAACTGTGTAAACGCCATGGTCGTTTCCATTTAGATCAACCATTAGCTCATAGGTACCTGGCTTTAGACCAAGCTTTGAGGTGTTTAGGTGATACCAAGGTGCGTAAACGCGGCCTAGCTTCTCTCCATCAAGATAGATGTGTGCGTGACCTTCGCCATCAACATGCTCCATTGATGCTCTTTCAGGTGCCCATACAAAGTTCTCAGAGATGATGTGGACGTTGAAGCCACCAATCTCGTCCTTTGTTACTTCTAGGCTTACCGCTGGCTTTAGATCTGCTTGAGATTCGTGCGAATCCCCCATGTGAGCTGCTGCCATTGAAGAGAAGCCAAATACTGAAATAGATAGAGCGATAACGCCCAACACTAGCTTTTTCACTGATTCCTAATCTGTTCTACAACTTGTAGAACTACAAGAATAATCTATGCCTTAATTGGAAGAAATCCAAATTCCCAATGCCGTGTCTAGCTCTTAAAGAACCTTCCTGACCACACTTGATTTCAAGTTCATTGATCCAAAACCATCTACCTTCGCATCAATATCGTGCCCATCAGGCCCATTAACGAGGCGAATGTTCCTAACCTTGGTACCCACCTTTATAGAGGTCGAAGAGCCCTTTACCTTTAGATCCTTGACTATGGTCACAGTGTCCCCGTCTTGAAGTACGTTCCCCACTGAATCCTTGATCACCCGCTCGGATTCAACCACTTCAGCCTCCAACACCCATTCGTTGGAGCATTCTGGACAAACTAGAAGATTGCCCATCTCATAGGTATATGGGCTTTGACATTTTGGGCAGGCTGGGAGATCACTCATTTAATCTTCGGCCCCTTTTTCTTGAGCAGTGAAACCACAAACAAAACCATCAATAGGGCGAATGCTGGCCAGTTCAATGCTTCTCCCGGTGGAGTATGAGTGCTCTCAACCGCACCCATCGTCCCAGCTAGAGCCCTCAAAGGTGCATCCAGGCTCAGAAACAGGATGATAAGTGGAGTTAGACCCCTATAGGCAAAGAAAAGAACCAGCATCAAAGACACCAATAGGAGTTGTATTGCTCCCCACTGGTGAAATATCGCAATGATGTTGTTTCCACCAGCAACGCTGGTATCTATTCCTGCAATGCTCTGAGCTCCGCCATCTGGTGTGAACAAGTGAACAAAGCTTCTCGCAACCACGATCAGCATGAAGATAAAGGCGATAACTCTCACAAATGTGAAGCCGCCATAGTTTTTCGGGTCTTTAGGGAATACTGAGTTTCTCAAAGTCACTCCCATCAATTTGTATCTGAAGCGCCCTCGGCAGGAATCGAACCTGCGACCAAGAGATTAGAAGGCTCTTGCTCTATCCACTGAGCTACGAAGGCATGCCCTGTCTAACAAGGCTCCCCCAGTTTACCCCATTTAGGAGATTTGGGTTAGGTATGGCTGCAAGTCCGATAATCGGGGCTTGATTCCAACATTTTGAAAGGCTTTACTTTGGAGTCTGCGACTCGGATGATTTATTTGCTCTTCAAGGCAGATGAAAACCAGCGACGAATTAGTGGCTCAGCAAACTTGGTTACCAGGTATGACAGAACAATCGTTATCAGCCAAGAAACTAGGTAAGAGTCCATCGTCTTCCACCCTTGAGAAAGCAAAGACTCGGCAATCATTCGTCCCGGTATGACGTGGAAGAGGTACAGGGAGTAAGTCATAGTCCCGATGAAAGCAAGTTTTTTACTCTTCAGGTCGGATAGCTTCTTCACCCAGACCAGTAGAGCAACAACAATGGTCATTACGAAAACGCATAGGAAAATCACGTTTACTGATCTGCCTTCAGCGTTCATGGTTGCAACTGTTGACTCCACGGCTAGCAAGCTAGCCGCTAGCATTCCCAGAGACGCGAGAAACCTATCGCTTCTTGATTCGGCTGTTGCTATCAGTATGCCGATAATGAAAAACGGTGCCCAAGTTGAAAGTGCAATTGTTTGAAGAGTTGAGTCATCAACTCGGGATAGAACTACCGTCAGGCCTAACCAGATCCATGCGAATCGCCAGAGCACAATTCGAGATGCTCCGAAGATCAAAACAATTAGGGCGACAATGGCATAGAAACTTGCTTCTATAAACAAAGTCCAGAACACAGGATTCAACCAGCCTGTGTCAGCAAGTGAAGGCATTAGCACCAAGTTAGTTGGAACTGAACGAATAGCTTTCCATAGATTCAGTTCTCCATTTGCTACCAATAGAGCTGCCGAAACAAGGACTGCAATTAGTAGTGCAGGCATCAGGCGAAGGAATCTAGCGATAACAAAATCTCTAGAGGTTCTTCCAATTGCGGATCTTGAAATTACAGTTCCGCTAATAATGAAGAACAGGTGCACACCTAGAAAACCGTAAGCAGCAATCTGAGTGACACCACCGAAAACTTCGGTTGGGTTTGCTCCTAGATTCTCGTTTATCCAGTTCTTGGACCAGAAGAAGTGTGCCATGACGACACCGACTACTGCTAAGACTCTCAATACATCAAGACCAGCAAGGCGGCTCTTCTGTTGAGGATTACTCACTAGCTTCTTTCGTAAGGCATAGTCAGTGATGAATCTGGGAAGTTAAAGCGAGAACGGAATTCTTCAATTGAATCAACTTTGGCTACCCCTGGCACTGCGAAGTGGGCTAGGAAGTGCTCGTCATAGGACTTTTCAAAATGGTAAGGCCTGAAATTGAATGTGTCGTATGGGAGAATGCGAGTTCTTCTATTCATTCTTGGTTGCTTGAATAGCTGGTAGACAATCTTGTCCTGATCCCCTTTGGTGAACAGACCTAACTTGTCTGCATCCCACCACTCTTTAATCTCTACTAGATCACTTGCTAGAACGCTTCTTAGGAACTTATGGACTCTCTTTGAAGATTTGAAGAAGAAGTTACCTGAAGAAAGGTAAGTCCAACCACCTTTTGGATTAATCGGACTTTTAGCAAAAACAAGGTCTGTGCACCAACCGAAATCCTTGACAAAACTTTCCAACGGTGTGTCGATTTGAGTGAAGAAAGCATCGTCGTCTACCCAAAACCACCAACTGTTATCTATTGGAAGATCAAGAAGTGCATAAATCTTGTGGTCGTAGGGAGACTTAAGCTCACGTGGTTTCTCATCCCAGATGTACTTGTAACCCCAACGGTCGCAGTACTGCTGGTGATTGACCTGAGAATCAAATCTGACTTTCGTGCAACCTGAAATTACATTGACCACGCTTGCTCTACTTTCTCTGGACAGCCGAACCAATTGCAGTTACCGAAACAGACAAACCTAGGTTCTTTAGCGTGAGCATCCAACCGCCAACTCCAACAGTGCTTGCCTTCAAGGAAAGTTTGACTCCGCTTTCCCAGACTTCTTTGGATACTGGCAACTGAATCTGCTTAGGATCGCGTGAACCATTTTTCCAATTCAATGTAGCGCTAGGACCACCGTCGACTGAAATAGTTACGGTAAAGCCCTTCTTAGTCTTTAGAACCTTGGCAGGGACCAATGTCAGGGTGACGTCTGTGAAGTTACCGTTGATCTGAAGTGGGGCTAGAGCAATAGTTCCCTTTTTACCTTTGACCCAAAGAATTCCATAGCGATCTACGACAGATTTGCTGGTGGAATGCTCGAAGTCATCGCGATAAACCTTACGAGCTTTGCCACCAACCATTTCATCATCGGATAGAGGCATACGGCTTTGAGCCAGCTTTGTTATTTCTTTCTCAGGGAAAGTAGCTAACAGTTTTTCAAAGTCGAATACCGGAAGAGAAGGTGGTTGAGCAACAAGTGCTTCAGCAATGGTGTCGATTGGTTGAATGCCAAATCGTGAAGTTCCCTCGTAGTAGTCAAGATACTTGAATTGGGCTTCACCACCTGGAGAAGATAACCAAATCGCTGGGATGCCAAGGCTCTCAGCAAAAATGATTCCGTGCAATGAGGAAGAGATCACTAGCTCAGCGCCTAGCATCGACTCCAAGATATTTAGCGGATCGCCATCTGGAGATATGAAGTGCTTTAGTAAATCAGGGCGTTGACGCTTGAAAACAAGTTCATCTTTGAAGTGCGGAACGATTCTAATTTTGCCGAAGCGTTCGTTTTTAGATACATCGTATTTTGCAAGACGATCTGCGTAGAGGTGCTTTAGTAGAACTCCTGGATCAAACATCTCTTTGACGTTTGAGATGTCCCATCCTGCTTTCTCCAAAACTTTTAGGGTCTTTGGTCCTCGCACAGCAGTTACCAAGATATTGCCGCCTGGGTGTTCGTCCAGAGCATCCTCTGATTTCAGACCTGAACCCCAAATGATGTCGCCATCTTTTGCTCTGTGAAGAATTGATCCAATGGCTAGAAGCTTCTTGTCTCCTGGAAATACTCTTCTGGATTCAAGCCCACTAATTCTTGAAACAAGAAGCGGAGAGGCATCGTCACCGAAATTACCGTGCTTGAAAGTGTGATGTGAAATCGCAGAGTTAATTAGGTTTCCTTGGGCTCTCCACCAGAAAACCGGAATCTTAGGAGGAATGCTTGCAACGCTCATAGGCTCGACGACATTTTGTCCAGTTCGATCGATGTGAACTGCCTGTCCTTTTCTTGCAGGCAACATGCCCGAAGTGAGATCCTTTAGGGTTCCCTGAACTAAGGTCATCTCGCTGTCATCGATTCCTGCGGAAATCCAAACCTGGTCTCCTGAAATAACAAGTCCAGTTGGGTAAACAACTTCTGAAGTGGTTGGGTTCAACTTGTTTTCTTTAAGGTTGCCGCTCTCAGATTGTCTAGGCAGCCCAAAATTAACTGGAATCGGAAGTTCTCTCACTGGTGCAAAAGGATATTCGGCCGAGAACTCGTAAGCAGCTGCAACATACTCTCTACCCTCTGGCATGTTAAAACTCGAGTGAACAAGATTTACAAACTTGTTTCCAACCTGAACAGGCTGAGCTCCTCCTCGCAAAGCTCCAAAGTGTGATGAGTAACGTGAATTCCATTCAAAGCTAACTTCGGTTTGGCAAACTACTTGAGATCCAGCGTTGAGATCAGCACTGAGAATAGTGTGTGGAGTGATTGAGTAGACAGCCCAAACCTTGCCCTGAGCCTCAAAGAACGCCCAGTTCTTCTCATTCTTTCGACGGCTCCCCTTAAGCACAATTTCTCTTGCAGGTCCGGCTGGCTTGAGTTCAGATGTTAAGTCCAACTCCACCATGAACTGGTTATTTCCTTCAGAGCGGTTTCCGTCGTTCCAAACCATCCAAGTTTTACCCTGCAGGTTGAAAAGTCTTGGATCGGCAAACCACTCTCTTGAGCGACTGTCTGCTTCAGAGTCAGCAAATTCAATTAGGTCAGATAGGTGGACAGCGCTTCCCTTGACAACATTCATTGCTGAGTCAAGTCGACAGATTGCAATTCTTCTGATTAGGTCGCTTTCAGCAATGAATCTATAGGCCATGACAAAGCCACCATTACCGTCAGAAATAAGGGCTGGATTGAAGTTGTGGAAGCCTTCAGCACTTATCTTGTTCCAAGCGGCTGGAACTAAAGCTGGTTTGTCGGCGGACTTGGTAACGAAAGACATTAAACACCCTAAATTCTTGACTTCCACAGCGATTCTGACGGAGACGGAGTTAGTCCAACTATAGCAATCAGGCTCTATTTCTAGGGGTAAAGCGCAGTCCGCACCTGTCTCAGGTCATCTAAGACTGAAGGTTTTTACTTACTTCCAAAGCTTGTTGAGCAACTCCAACATTGAGTCAATCAGCAGCAAGTTTCCGTTAGAAGTTAGATGATGTTGGTCAATAAACAGGTAATCGCCATTCTTCTCTGAGTAGCAGTATTTTCCATCTGGACACAGCAGTGGGAACGGATCCCAGAGAGTAATTTCAGTACTCTGGACAAGCTTGTTGTAATAGGCCATGACTGGTTCACGCAACTGCTGTTGGTAGCCGATTTCCTCTTTGAACCCGCTTGAACAGATTGGGTTTATACGGTTGAACCACTTGAGGCATCTATCTGGCGGTGTCACAAACACCGGTGTTGGAGCGGCTAAGACAACTTGTAGGCCGTTGGACTTCAGTTCTTTGACTATCTCAGTTGCAGACACCAAAGCTTCTTCTCTGGTCTTCTGATTAGCACTTGAGTTCAGCTTGTCGAGCAGTTCCTGTTTGTCATAAGCCTTATCAAGCCCTGACATTCGAGGTGTTGAGAAAGAAGATAGGACAATGACATCCCCTGGTTTAGCGGTGTCTAGAATCTCTTTCGTAATTTCTTCATCTGAAGGGCAAACAGTTAGTCTTCTACCTCCAGCTTGAAGATTTACGTATGGGCAACCGTAGTTGATAATTCTCGAAGCTTCGGCACCAGTTTTCTTGGCTATCCAGCTACCCATGTATTTGTAGTGTCCAGCGTGAGAGTCACCGACAAAAATGATTTTTCTACCAGAACCGATATCACTTGATTCAATTCCGGATAACACCTCTTTGGTGAGTTTTGAATTGTTGAAAGCCGGATCGACAGTAGCTCGACCTCTCCTGCTCCATTCAGCTTTGCCGAAGTCAACTGTTAGCAAGACTGTTAGTGCCACCAATGAACCGGCTACTATTACTTGCCAATCAGGCATCTTCTTAATGAGTTTTCCGGTTCTTACCGGAGTTTCAACGAACTTATAGCTGGCTGCAGAAACTAGCACCGTTGCTCCAAGAGCAATGACCCAGTGCCACCACTCGGTAAGTCCTATGGTCCAGCGCATGAGGACAAAGACTCCCCAGTGCCAGAGGTATAGCGAGAATGAAATCTTTCCAAAGTAAACAATTGGTCTTGCTGTTAGTAGCTTTCCAAGACCGGTAGGAAGTGAATCGGTTGCATTGGTAGCGATGTGGATCAAGAGCAGAGTTCCGATTACAGGTGGAATTGCCCACCAGAACGGAAATTGGCTTATGTCTGCAAAGACAAGTGAAACTGCTAATAGCGCTATTCCAACAGCGAAGATGGTTCGATTTATAGCAACTGGAAGGTTAGACAGGCCCTTGAATCTGCGGAATGCAAGATAAAGAAGTCCACCAACTGCTAATTCCCAGAATCTGCTAGGAAGAAGATAAAAGGCATTGATTGGATCGTTGGTTGATTGGTCTGCACTTATAAATAGAGAGGCAATAGTCAACACGGAGATTAGTGCTATGGCTAATCTGGACATCAACTTCTTGAACTTCGTTACTGAGACTACGAAGAGGACCAGCACAATTGGCCAGATTAGATAGAACTGCTCTTCAACTCCAAGTGACCAGGTTTGAATAAATGGACTGTAATCCATACGTTCAGCGAAGTAGCCATCATTGCCAAGCACCAGTTGGATGTTGCTACCGCCGAAAATTGCCCAACGAGCAGTTTCATAAATACCAGCAGACAACGAAGCTTTAGGAATGAAGTAAGAGACAAGTATGGAAACCGTCACCAGATAGAAAAAGAGTGCAGGTGCAATTCGAATAAAACGTCTTCTATAAAAACCAGTAAAGAATCTGAAAACAGACTTAGGTTGACGTTCTAAAAGAGACTTTGTGATTACAAACCCTGAGATTGCGAAGAATATGTCAACGCCAACAAATCCACCAGGCATAAACTCTGACTTCAGGTGGTAGATGATCACTACCCAGACCGCTAGGGCTCTAAGTGAATCAATGCCTACAAAATGTTTGGATTCCGCGACGATTGCGCTCTCTTTAGCCAACATTTTCTCCGTAACCAATTCCTGATTCAAACCTCGACCAGAATAACACCCTCTATATCGAGTCCCATGGAAGCCAGATTGAAGGTTTACTGGCGGATTTGTGCTCCACGGAGAATAGACCGTGAGTGGTTAGAGTTAGGTGTGCTGAGAAGACTAATCACTATTTCAAGACCTGTGCTGTGGGTAAACACTATTGGCACCACAATGATGGGTCTATGGCTCACCGGTTCTCTGTGGAGCTGGGATGCCATTTGGCTTCTACTATGGGTGACTCTTCCTTTTAACCTTCTTATCTACGGAATCAACGACATCTTTGATCAGGAAACTGACAACATCAACATCCGAAAGGGTGGTTACGGTGGCGCAAAGATTGATCCTAAAGAAGTTCCTTGGATTTCATGGGGTGTTGTTCTCCTAAATGCACCATTCTTAGTCTTCTTTGCACTCAACTACTCAGTTGAAGCAAACCTATGGATCTGGGCATACAGCCTGACCTTCTTGTTCTACTCAGCTCCCCCTGCAAGGTTTAAGGGTCGTCCGTTCTTGGACTCCATAAGCAATGCTGACTATGCCTTCCCTCTGGCAATCGTTCCTCTTGCTTTGGGTAAGGAACCTATTTGGCTAGCTGTCTTTGCACTCATGGCTTGGAGCTTGGCGAAACACACCTACGATGCCATACAAGACATTGAAGAAGATGAATTTGTAGGAATCAAAACCACAGCTGTTTATCTAGGTGTGAAGAAGTCTCTAGTTTGGGTGGGATTCTGGTGGCTAGTTTCCACCATCATGTTTGCCTTCGTCAACATTCCACTGGCAATTGCCAACGGTGCCTATGCCTTCTGGTTGATCAGATTGATGGTGAAAGATAACTCTTCTGCCAATGCCAAGAGGATCTATAAGTATTCAGTTGCATATCCGTATGTTGTAGGAACTGTCGCTGGATTCCAGCTAGTGATGTTCATGGTTCTGGAGCTTCTCTAATTGAAGAAGCGGATCATTATTGTTGGAGCTGGTTTAGGCGGGCTCACAGCAGCATCACTCTTAGCTAAAGCAGGACATGAAGTAACAGTCCTAGAAAAGAACTCTTGGGTTGGCGGAAAATCTCGTCGAATCGAGCTTTCTGGGCAACGAATTGATACCGGACCATCGTTAGTAACTTTCCCTGGTGTATTGGAAGAGCTTTTCTCTAGATACAACAGGCTAGGCAAAACTACTTCAGCAAATATCGCAGATCTAGATCTTCAAAG
>JBDLVB010000005.1:0-16055 GCA_039805005.1 Actinomycetota bacterium | reverse complement strand
CTACCTAAGGCACTTATCAACACATCGCCGAGCATCCCAAAGGATTTAGGAGGGGCAGGTAGCATCGAAGACATACAGATAAGTCTGCCACAGCCCTTTTAGCCACTAGAAAGATCATGACTAATAAGAAGCCTGAAAATCGTTTCCCTGAAGAACGAATCGTAGACATTGCCCTAACCCAAGAACTTAGCGACTCATTTCTCGAGTACTCATACTCAGTAATTTATGCACGTGCGTTGCCAGACGCTAGAGATGGTCTGAAGCCTGTTCAGAGAAGAATCATCTTCCAAATGGGAGAAATGGGCCTGAAGCCTGATCGCGGACACGTCAAATCAGCACGTGTTGTTGGTGAGGTTATGGGAAAGCTTCACCCTCACGGTGATGGAGCTATCTATGACGCAATGGTGAGAATGTCACAGGCGTTCACTCTTAGAGTTCCAATGATTGATGGTCACGGAAACTTCGGTTCCCTTGATGATGGACCTGCAGCTTCTCGATACACAGAGACCAGACTTGCTGCAGCTGCTCTAATCATGAACGAAGGTCTGGATGAAGATGTAGTTGACTTCAAGCCAAACTATGACGCTCAGCTTTCAGAACCAGAGGTACTTCCAGCTGCTTTCCCTAACCTTTTGGTTAACGGTTCTTCAGGTATCGCTGTTGGTATGGCAACCAACATGGCACCACACAACATGCGTGAGGTCATCGCTGGAGCTATTCACCTTTTGAGTAATCCAAAGGCAACTTCGGCTGACTTGATGAAATTTATTCCAGGACCGGATCTTCCTTCCGGTGGAATCATCATGGGTACCGAAGGAATCAAAGAAGCATACGAGACAGGTAGAGGCTCCTTCAAGACCAGAGCAAAGGTTTCTATCGAAAGCGTCTCACCAAGAAAATTGGCTCTAGTTGTTACAGAGCTTCCATATCTCGTCGGTCCTGAACGCATCATTGAGAAGATCAAAGATGGTGTCAACAGCAAGAAACTTCAGGGCATCTCAGATGTTATTGACCTAACCGATAGAACAAATGGGCTGAAGCTTGTCATTGAACTCAAGACTGGTTTCGATCCAAACGTAGTTCTAGATCTGCTCTATCGCTTTACTCCTCTTGAGGATTCATTCAGCATCAACAACGTGGCTCTTGTTGACGGCAGACCTGAGACATTGGGTCTTAGAGACATGCTAGGTGTCTACCTTGCTCACCGTGTAGTGGTTATCAAACGTCGCACAGAGAACCGTCTGGGTAAGAAGCTTGCCAGATTGCACCTTGTCGAAGGTTTGCTCAAAGCAATTCTGAGCATTGACGAAGTTATCAAGATCATTAGAGCTGCTGACGAAGTAGATGATGCTCGCAAGAAACTAATGTCGAAGTTCACTTTGTCTGAGATTCAGGCGGAATACATCCTTGAGCTGAAGCTACGTCGACTAACAAAGTTCTCAAAGCTCGAACTTGAAAACGAAAGCAAGACTCTTGCTAAGGAAATTGCAGAACTAAAGAAGATTCTTTCTGCAGATAAGAACCTTAGAGACGTAGTTGCTGCTGAACTTCAAGAGGTTTCTGCCAAGTATGGAGATGACCGCAGATCAACAATCAGCGACGGCATCACTGAGGTCAAGCCAGTAAGTTCTGCAAAAGCTGCAGCCATTGACGCTCAGCTTGCTGACTCCCCTTGTTTCATTGTTCTAACTGCCAGCGGTCAAGTTCTAAGAACAACTCTTGAACCTGTTCCAACAGCCAAGCGCAAGAAGCACGATGCTCTTAGAGCTGTTATTTCCAGCACAACTAGAAGCTACGTTGGCTTCCTGACTTCAGACGGTGTCATGCACCGAGTTCACGCTGGTGACATCCCTAGTAGCGAAGGCGGATTTGATGCTTCTGAATCAGTATCCGCTTCAGAATTCCTCGGTCTACCTAAGTCGATCAAGTTGGTTGGGATGTTTGAACTAACAGACAAGACCGTGATCGCAATCGGAACTCAGCAGGGTGTGGTTAAGCGGCTAAGCCCAGACTTCTTAGAGAAGACCGAGTTTGAAGTAATTTCACTCAAGACTGGTGACTCAATTGTTGGTGCTGAAGTAAGTTCTGAAAAGGACACACTGGTCTTCATTACAGATGATGCTCAACTTCTAAGATTTGATGCAAGCTCTGTGAGACCTCAGGGTCGAGGAGCTGCTGGTATGGCAGGTATCAAGCTCTCTGAAGGTGCCAAGGCAATTTACTTCACATCCATCAAGGTAACTAAGGACACCCAAGTTCTGACTGCTGCTAACAACAGCGAATCTCTAGGAGCTGTGGATGCTGGTAGTGCCAAGATCACCGAGATGTCGGAGTTCCCTGCCAAGGGAAGAGCAACCGGTGGTGTTAGGGCTCAGAAGTTCATTAGAGACGAGAACCAGCTTTACTTTGCTTACGTAGGTAACTCACCAATTCTGGGTTCTGCTTCATCAGGAAAGCCTCTAGAGACTCCTGAGTACCTAGGTAAGCGAGATGCTTCAGGAACCCCGTTGAGTGCAACTATTGTTTCTGCAGGTAGAGACTAAGCGTCAATTCTTTCGCGTTCAAAAGATTCAGCTTGATCAACAATGAAGTCTCTTCTTGGAGCAACTTCGTTGCCCATCAGAAGTTCAAACATTTTTTCTGCTGCAGCTAGATCATCTACCGTCACACGGCGTAGAGAGCGGCTCTTGCGGTCCATAGTGGTTTCCGCGAGCTGATCAGCGTCCATCTCACCAAGACCCTTGTAGCGCTGAATAGGCTCTTGGTACTTCTTCCCCGCCTTAGATAACTTCGCAAGCAGAGCTTCTAGCTCAGGCTGTGAGTAAGTGTAGATAGTTTCGTTAGCTTTTGAACCAGGGTTTATAACAACTACTCTGTGTAGCGGTGGGACAGCAGCAAACACTCTGCCGTCTTCAACCAGTGGTCTCATGTACTTGTAGAAAAGAGTTAGAAGAAGAGTTCTAATGTGAGCACCATCAACATCAGCATCGCTCATAAGAATGATTTTTCCGTATCGGGCAGAGGCAAGATCAAAAGATCTACCTGAGCCAGCACCAAGAACCTGAATGATTGATGCACATTCAACGTTGTTCAGCATGTCGGTAATCGCAGCTTTTTGAACGTTGAGAATCTTTCCTCTAATTGGCAGCAGAGCCTGGAACTCGCTGTTTCTAGCCAGCTTGGCTGTTCCTAGAGCGGACTCACCCTCAACAATGATTAGTTCAGAATCAAAAGTGTCTTGAGTTCTGCAGTCAACCAGTTTGGTTGGAAGTGATGAAGACTCGAGAGCTGTTTTTCTACGCTGCGTTTCTTTGTGAGTTCTTGCAGAGACTCGAGACTTCATCTCGTTGACAACCTTTTCAAGAACAAGTGCAGTCTGAGCTTTATCTTCACGCTTTGAAGAATTGAATCGATCAGTTAGTGCCTTTGCAACAACGGTTGAAACAATGTTCTTGATAGCAGGTGTTCCAAGAATTTCTTTGGTCTGTCCTTCGAATTGCGGTTCAGCAATGCGAACAGTTACTACCGCAGTTAGACCTGCGGTGACGTCTTCTTTTTCAATCTTGTCGTTACCCAGTTTGAATTTTCTAGAGTTGGCATCGGCCTGTGCTCTTAGAACTTTTAGGAGGGCCTGCTCGAAACCTTGAAGGTGTGTTCCACCTTTAGGAGTAGCAATAATGTTTACGAAGCTTTTGATTTCTGTGTCGTAGTCAGTTCCCCAACGAACAACAACGTCAACATCACAGGATCTCTGAACCTCTTTTGATTCCATGTTTCCAGCTGCGTTTAGGACTGGAACAGTTTCAGAGTAAGCACCGCTTCCGCTTAGTCTCCAGACATTGCTGAGAGGAGCATCTTTGGCAAGGAAATCTACGAACTCGACGATTCCACCTTGATAGAGGAATTCGTGAACTACTGGCTTGCCAGCTCTCTCATCTGAAACTACGAGTTTTAGACCAGGAACAAGGAACGCGGTCTGGCGGGCTCGAGCGAGGATATCCTCTAGCTCAAACTCAGCACCTTTTACGAAGATCTGTGGGTCTGCCCAGAATCTAACCCTCGAACCTGTCTTGGTCTTAGCAACCTTGCCAATTTCCCTTAGTGGGCTCTTGTCTTTGTAGGCCTTAAATGGGTTTGCTGGAGAGATTGGCTTTTTGTCATCAAATAATCCAGGGGCACCTCTCTGGAAGGACATCGCCCAAGTCTTACCATCTCTGTCCACTTCAACATCTAGTCGTTGTGACAGGGCATTCACTACAGAAGCACCAACACCGTGCAAACCTCCAGAGGCTGCGTATGAGCCGCTTCCGAACTTACCTCCGGCGTGAAGCTTAGTGAAAACAACTTCAACACCTGAAAGACCTGTTTTTGGCTCAATGTCGACTGGGATACCTCGAGCAGTGTCAGAGATCTCTACGCTGCCATCTTTGTGCAGGACAATGCCAATGTGCTTTCCATAGCCAGCTAGAGCTTCATCCACAGAGTTATCGATGATTTCCCATAGGCAGTGCATAAGTCCACGGCTATCGGTAGAACCGATATACATACCTGGACGTTTACGAACCGCCTCAAGCCCTTCAAGGACGGACAGATGTCTAGCGGAATACTCGTTTGAAGGCATGCTTCAACCCTAAGCAGAACCCGCCATTTCAAGGGCTAAAGACACTCACCCAGTGAAAAACTATTCGCAGATAGCGAAATCAGGGCAAATCAGGAAGAATCCGGCACCGTTCTGTGTTCTAGTAGTCATGGAGGAACTAATGGAACAGACTGAAAGCACCAACGAAGTAGTAGAAGAGTCGACTAACCTGCCAGCCCTAACAGCTGCGGATCGTTGTGACGTGTGTGGAGCTCAGGCCTTCATCAGAGTAGTTCTTGCCACTGGCGATCTAGTTTTCTGTGGTCACCACGGAACCGCCAACAAAGACAAGCTGAAGCCAATTGCCATTACCTGGCAAGACGAAACAGACAAGCTTAACTAGTCTTCGAAAGCAATCTTTCGGCTCACCTCTGCGAGCTCAGCAACTTTAGAAATTGACTCAGGTTGAACGCGTTCAGCATTCTCAATTAATGAACCTAGGAACTTATCCGCTAGTTCTGGATTCTTTGCAAAAACTGGACCATGAAAAAGCGTGAACAGAGAGTTTTCAACCCATCGAATAGGCTCTAGTTCTGCTTCGCTATTTACATAACCGACTATTCCGTCAACACTCTTGAATTCACTGACTCTTTCAGAGTGCTTCACAACACTTCCATCAAGAGTTTCAACTAGAAGTTCGTATCCACTTGCAACTGCGATGACTTTAGTTCCTTGTTTGACAAGCTTGACTAGATTCGAAGCAAGATCAGAATCTATTTCTTGAAGCTGAGCCCATGCATCTCTTGAACCGTGCCCGAGAAGCACAACGTCAAATGTTGATAAGTCAGTTGGTTTTTCAATGGCAATGACTTCAGAGGTTAGACCAAACCATTCGAGTCTCTTTTGAAGAACCAACAGGTTAGCTAAGTCTCCATTGAGGTTTAGATGGTTTGGATAGAGAGCTGCTAATCGAATTACTTTAGACACGGTCTACATCCTCTGGATCGGTGAATCCAAGGTATCTACGCATTCTTCTCATTGCGTCAGCGCTATAGATAACTGTCTTGATTCCGCTGGTTGGACGCTCTAAGGCAAAGAAAGAATCAATCGCCTGAAAATACTCAGGCTCAACGCATTCAACTGGAACGTCATTGTAGGCAAGAAGCAATGCAGCATCTGCATAGTTGAAGCCACTAACAGTGTGAACTCTCTTCAAGTTCTTTAGATCAACTGTCCACATCCAGGAAGGATCATGAACGTCTCTTCCAATCGCGAAGAAAACTTGCTCTTGGTCTAAAGATAAGTTGTCGATGTTGAGCTGCATGCTTACTGGGTTTTGCACCAAAATGAATTCGCAGCGTTCGCCATTAACTTCTTTGATTTCGCCTCTAGAAAAAACTGGAGGCAATTCATCCAAAGTCTTTTTAGCAATTGCTAAGTCAAATGCTTCGCCCAAAATTTCTTTGGCTGCTGTTAGTGCAGCAAGTGCATCCATCGCGAAATGAACTCCCCTACTTGGAAGCTCAATCTTCAAACCTCTCCCATGAAGTGACAATTCCAATACACGTTCTTCGAGTTTCTGAGCGCTACAAATTGTTTGAGGTGTTGGCAACTCATCCTGGTAAGTCGGTGCATAGGTCATTGACTTACCTACAGTTGATTGAAGCTGTTTACCTAGACCAAAGAACAAAGCGTCCGGTTTGGTTTCTTCTGCAATGAGAAGACAGTTCTGGTCATCAGCGTTGAGAATAACCTTGCCGTAAGTTGCCTTGGATACTTCACTAAGTTTTTCTCTAACCAGAGCAGGGTCTACGAACCTATCCAACTGATCTTCGAAAACATTCAAAATCACTGAAGTCTTCGGCTTGACTTTTTCAACTATCTGAGCAGCGTGTCCTTCATCCATCTCCAGAATTGCGATGTCGCCTGGAACTTTTCCGAATAGGTTTGCCTGCCTCACAACAGTGCTGAAGAAACCTTGCTCAATGTTGGCAGTAGACGGGTTTGTGAAGACTTGGAGACCGTGAGCTCGCGCTATGGCGACGAGCATTTTGGTTGTTGTTGACTTACCAGCTGTGCCAGTGACGATGACTAGCCCTTTTTCAAAGGAGTTCAGAGTCTTGTAGACAAGCTTTGGAGCTAACTTGCTAACTACTAAACCAGGCAGTGCGGAGCCGCCACCTGGTCTTACCAATCGAACCGCAATACGAACCAAGCGGCCAACTAGCAGTGCTGGTAGATAACGCAAAGGTTAGCTCTCTTTAATGAAGTCTCTGAGCCACTGAGCTCTTGAAGGGTGCTTGAGCTTAGACATTGTCTTTGCTTCAATCTGACGAATTCTTTCGCGAGTAACACCGTGCTCTTCACCGATTTGGTCCAGAGTCTTCATAACTCCGTCACCAATTCCATAACGGCTTCGGATAACTGCTGCTTCACGTGGAGTCAATGTGTCGAGAAGTCTTTCGATTTCTCTCTGCATGATTCTGAACGCAACTGCATCAGCAGGCTGAACTGCTTCTGTGTCTTCAATTAAGTCACCGAATTCAGAGTCACCGTCTTCACCAAGTGGAGTTGAAAGTGAGATCGGTTCGCGACCATACTTCTGAACTTCAACAACTTTCTCAGGAGTCATGTCTAGTTCGCGTGCAAGTTCTTCAGGAGTTGGTTCGCGACCTAAATCCTGTAGCAATTGTCTTTGCACTCTAGAAAGTTTGTTAATAACTTCAACCATGTGAACCGGGATACGAATAGTTCTTGCCTGGTCAGCCATCGCTCTAGTGATTGCCTGGCGGATCCACCATGTTGCATAAGTAGAGAACTTGAATCCCTTGGTGTAGTCAAACTTTTCTACTGCCCTAATCAAACCTAGGTTTCCTTCTTGAATTAGATCCAAGAATTGCATTCCACGACCGGTGTAACGCTTTGCAAGGCTAACTACAAGACGAAGGTTTGCTTCGAGTAGGTGGCTCTTTGAACGTTGTCCATCCTTAACTACCCAACGAAGATCTCTAGCCATGTCTTTGGTTAGCTTCTTATCTGTAGCAAGTTTCTCTTCTGCGAAAAGACCAGCTTCGATTCGCTTTGCAAGTTCAACTTCGAGTTCAGCATTAAGAAGAGCAACCTTACCGATTTGCTTTAGGTAATCCTTAACTGGGTCAGCAGTAGCACCGGTAATGCTTGTGCTTTGAACTTGTAGATCATCTTCTTCTTTGGTTGAAAGAACTAGAGCACCTTCAGGAACAACAGGCTTGTCTTCGTCTTCTTCAACTTCAGGAATCGTCTCATCGATTTCAGCAACGATTACATCAACATCTGCTTCAGCAACAATCGCCTCTGGATCTAAATCATCTTCTTCATCGTCGAGATCAAGACCTTCTAACCCGGCGCTCTTAGTAGCTGAAATCTTCTTAGGTGCCTTTACAGCAGACTTTGCGGCTGGCTTCGCAGCAGCTTTTGCAGGAGCTTTAGCTGCTGGCTTCGCAGCTGGCTTGGCAACAGGTTTTGCAGCAGCTTTAGTTGCCTTTTTGACAACAGGTTTTGCAACAACCTTCTTTGCAGCAACCTTAGGAGTTGCCTTTGTTGCTTTGGCTGCAGGTTTCGATGCGGCCTTGGTTGCTTTTGCAACTGGCTTTGCCGCTGGCTTAGCAGCAGCTTTGACTGCAGGCTTCTTTGCGGCAGGTTTTGCCTTGGTCTCTGTGGCTTTTGCTTTGGCTGGAACTTTAGTAGCTGAGGGTTTGATTGCTTTTCCTTTAGTAGGGGTAGCGGTTGTCTTAGCAGAAGCCGCAGATGTCTTAGCTGGTTTTAAAGCCATTTGAACCTTCAGTGTTTAAGGGTTGACCGTAACGAAAAATTGGGTATTACGAAGACCCATGTCAAATCGGGTGAAATGACTGGGTCTGTCTCCAATTATGCCACCTAAGACGCACTTTACGGGTCAACAGAGCCAATTGATGTCTCTATGGCTTATAACCAAAAGAAGATAGCAGTTATTCCCTATTTTGAAGGATTCAGAGCCTTACGGCTTTCACGTCTGAAATAGAACAGGCCAACTGCGATGACAATGAACTGAGTCGCAAAAGCCCACCTGAAGCTCTCGATGTTGTAGCGATCTATGCCACTTTCTGGGTTGTGCAGCAAGTCGATGACCAATCCAGTCAAATACATCATTACGAAAGAGGCTAGGAAACCACCAACATTGGCGAATCCATTGGCTGAACCCAGTCTTTCCTTAGGAACGAAGTCCTTTGAGAAGTCAAAGGCAACCATGGAAGCAGGTCCACCGATAGAGATCACTAGGAAACAGACCAACAAGAGCCAAGAAGGAGATTTGCCAGGCATTAGAAGCATGACTAGCCAGGCTAATACGGTCAACGCCACGTTTACATAGACCAAGCGAGTCCTATATTGAGGCGCTCTGGCACAGATTTCAGCAATAACTGGTCCCGTTAGGAAACCAAATGCCACCATCGCAGTCAAAATGAAGGCAACAAACTCCAGCGGTTGCCCCTCAGCTGTTACAAGGTATGGAACTGCCCAAAGTAGCGAGACGGAGGTTGTGGTCGGTTGGGTAACAAAGTGCGTCCAGAACGACATTCTGATTCCAGGAATGCGAACATTTTCAACCAACTGTTTCCATGCCTGTTTGACTGAATTGGCGGCATGGACATTGTGTTGGCTTTCACCCGGTTCATTGGCGGTGAAAGCGATTAGCAATAGAACAACTAGGACAGAGGCGGCTGCCATGATCGAGAACGCTGGCTCCCAGCCAAGGTTTTCAAGCATGAACCAGAATGGAACAGCAGAGAAAAACTGTCCAGTTTGGCCTGCGGTAGCGATATATTGCTGAATCTTTGAAGCTTTTGCCCCTGAATACCAACCATTTACCATGCGAATCATTGAAACAAATGTGAAGCTATCCCCTAGCCCAACAAGCATTCTTCCGACAATCGCAAACTCGAGACTTGGTGCGAAAGCAACAGTTAGTTGTCCTGCAGCCATGATTCCGGCCCCAACAGCAAGTAAAACCTTTGCCCCAAAACGGTCAACAAGAATTCCAATAGGAATCTGCATTGCCGCGTAGACAACTAATTGAAATACAGCCAGTGTCGCTAGCTGTTGGGCATTGGTATCAAATCTCTCACTTGCAGTTAGCGTGGCAACCCCAAGGGATGATCGTTGGGTCACAGCAAGAAAATAGGCCAGACCTGCAACAAACAGAACCAGCGCTGGTGAACGTTTCAGTCTTGGTCCTCTTCGTTCTCTTGTTTGTTCTTCTGGTGACTAGCTAGGTAGCCCTCTAGTTCAGCAGCAATCTCGTCAGCGTCTGGAATTGCTCTTTCGCGAGGCTTGACCGATCCAAGCCCATTTGCCGAGCGTTCGTTTTGGAAACTGGTTTCCAAACCCTGAACCATTCTTGCGAGATCTTGGTTTTCAGCCATTTGTGCTGTAATTCTGCGAAGGAAAGCATCTCCCTCGTCACGGATGTCATCGGTCGGGAAAACAAGTCCTAGATGGCTGCTTATTAGCTCAAGTCCAGCAACTGCAGCTTGCGGGAACTCTGAATCAGCTAGGTAGTGAGGAATCAATAGGACAAAGCCGGTGCTCGGGATGTTCGCCTGAGTCAGCCTGTATTCAAGTAAGTGCATGATGTTGCCCGGAACTTGAGTACGTGGCTTCCACTCTGAATACTCCGCAATTACTTCTTTTTGGTTGCCAGAGACAGTAACTCCAACAGGCTTGGTGTGTGGAATCGGGAATGGAATAGCGTGCAACCAGGTCAGATCTTCAATAGCCAAGAGGCTAAACAACTGCTCTATTGCGGAGGCGAATGCTTCCCATTTGAAATCTGGTTCATAGCCGTTGAGGAAAAGGAACTGGGTTCCTACTTCATCTCGAACTAGGTGTAGAGAAAGAGTGGCTGGCTGATAGTCCTCAATGTGATCCTGCTCAAAATACATCACAGGTCGTCTTGAACGATAATCCAGAAGTTCGTCATTATTGAAGACCGCGATTGTCTCGTACTCAAGGTTTCCAAGAATGTGGTCCGAAATTTGCTGCATCGCTGAACCTGCATCTGTGAAGCCAGATATAGAGGCGAACAGATGCAGTCCCTCTGGTACGAATACATCAGAGTTAACAAGAGTGAACAGAGAATTTGGCTGTGCCATGGGTTCATTCTACTTTCCCTAGATAACATGGAGTTCATGACCTCTATCTCTTACAAAGTATTAGCCAGCGCTCCTAAATCATCATCCGACTCAATTGCTGTTTATGCAGTTGGCCTAGAAGGCAAAGACCTCAAACTCCAAGGCTCTGGAGCTAAGGTAACTGGACTCAAATCCCTAAACCTAAAAGCTCTGGCAGTATCAGGTGCTTACGAAGCAACCTCAAGAGTTAGCGTTGGTGCAGACGTGATTGGTCTGATCGGAATTGGATCAGGGCTATCAACACACTCAAAGGCTAGAGAAGTTGGTGGAGCGATTGGTAGAGCGTTCAATGATGCCAAGACCATCTACATCGACATTCCTCTAGCATCTGCAGAGATAGCTCTCGCACTTCTAGAAGGTATCGCTATTGTTCAGTACGACTACAGCCACTACAAATCAGGGGAAAAGAAGGTTGCGGCTCTCAAGACTGTGAACCTAATTACCTCTAACAAGGTTCAGAAGTCCGATCTAGACAGACTTAAGGTTCTTTCTGCTGCACTGAACCAAACCAGAGACCTGGTTAATGCCCCAGGCAATGATCTATACCCAGCAAAGATGGCTGAAATTGTTAAGTCTCAGTCAAAGATTCCTGGTGTAACCGTTGAAATTTGGGATGAGAAGAAACTAGCTAAAGAAAAGTGCACCGGAATTCTTTCTGTCGGTCAGGGTTCAGTTCGTGGTCCACGTCTTGTAAAGATCACATACTCCCCTGCAAAGGCAAAGGCTCACCTTGCTCTGGTTGGTAAAGGCATCACCTTTGATACCGGAGGTATCTCTCTAAAGCCAGCCACTGGAATCTTGGGCATGAAGTACGACATGGCTGGTGCAGCTACTGTTGCTCAGGCTGCTTTGGCAATTGCCAAGCTAGGTCTTCCAATTAAGGTAACTGCGTTCATGTGTATCGCTGAGAACATGCCTTCAGGCTCTGCTACTAGACCAAATGACGTGATTACTTTCCGTAATGGCAAGTCTGTTGAAGTTACCAACACAGATGCAGAAGGTCGTCTAGTACTCGCTGATGGACTGATCTTGGCTTCAGAACTAAAGCCAGATCTAATCATTGACGTGGCTACTCTGACCGGAGCAGCAAGAGTTGCCCTAGGTAACCGTTACTCAGGTCTAATGGGTGATGACAACTCTGTAGCAGTGGTTGAAAAAGCTGCGGCAAAAGCAGGAGAACTTGTCTGGCACATGCCTTTGGCTGAAGAGCTAACCGATCTCATCAAGTCCGACATTGCAGACCTGATGAACAGCCGAGTTGGTAACCCATCAGGTGGAATGCTCGTAGGTGGTCTATTCCTTAGAGAATTCATCGGATTAGCCTCTGCTAAAGGCACAGATCGCTTGAACTGGGCCCACATTGATTTTGCTACTGCGGCCAATAATGACCTTGCTCCTTACGGCTATGCCGTCAAGGGTGCTACCGGTTCCATGGTCAGAACCCTGGTTACCGTAGCCGAGCAGATGAGCACTAAACAGAAGAAATAGTCTTCTAGTAATCTTTATACCGAACCCTACATATTCATTTCTCTTTGAGGAGCTAAATTGGCTGAGCATAATTTCGATGTCGTAATCCTTGGTGGCGGAAGCGGTGGCTATGCAGCTGCTCTTCGTAGTTCACAACTAGGACTATCGGTTGCACTAATCGAACGCGACAAGCTAGGTGGAACCTGTTTGCACCGTGGTTGTATTCCAACCAAAGCTCTTCTTCACTCAGCTGAAGTTGCAGATGTAACTCGCGAAGCTGGTGCCGTTGGAATTCAGGCAACCTTCCAGGGTGTCGACATGCCACAGGTGAACAAGTACCGCGATGGAATTGTTGACCGCTTGTTCAAGGGTCTAACTGGATTGGTTTCTGCAAAAGAAATCACAGTGGTATCTGGTGAGGGAAGACTCGTTGCTCCAAAAACTATTTCAGTAAATGGAGATCTCTACACAGGTAAAAACATTGTTCTTGCAACTGGTTCATACAGCAAGACTCTTCCTGGTTTGGAAATCGGTGGAAGAGTAATTACTTCAGAGCACGCTCTTCAACTTGATTTTGTTCCAAGCAAGGTAATCGTTCTCGGTGGTGGAGTTATTGGTGTTGAGTTTGCATCAATCTGGCGTTCATTTGGCACTGATGTAACAATCATCGAAGGTCTGCCAACACTTGTCCCGAACGAAGATGCATCAGTTAGTAAGGCAATGGAGAGAGCATTCCGTAAGCGCGGAATCAACTTCAAGACCGGTGTTCGTTTCCAAGGAGTTCAGCAAAGTGCAACTGGTGTTGTTGCAACTCTTGAGAATGGTGAAACTTTTGAAGCTGAGCTAATGCTTGTTGCTGTTGGTCGTGGTCCAAACACTGCTGGCTTCGGTTACGAAGAACACGGTGTGAAGATGGATCGCGGTTACGTTCTAACCAACGAGAGACTAGAAACTTCTGTTCCTGGAGTTTACGCAGCGGGAGACATCGTTCCTGGATTACAGCTTGCACACAGAGGATTCCAGCAGGGAGTTTTCATTGCTGAAGAAATCGCAGGTCTACGTCCTGCTGCAATTGATGAACTAGGTATTCCTAAGGTCACATACTCAGAGCCTGAGATTGCATCTGTCGGTCTAACCGAAGCTAAAGCTGCAGAGACTTATGGACAGGACAACATTTCTGTTTATGAATACAACCTTGGTGGAAACGGTAAGAGCCAGATCCTAGGCACCGCTGGTTTCATCAAACTAATTCGTCGTAACAATGGACCAATCATTGGTATCCACATGATCGGTTCCCGTGTTGGTGAACAGATCGGTGAAGCTCAACTTATCGTCAACTGGGAAGCATTCCCTGAAGAGGTTGCTTCATTAGTCCACGCCCACCCAACCATGAACGAAGCTATCGGTGAAGCCCACATGGCTCTTGCTGGTAAGCCACTTCACGCACACGCCTAAACTAGAGATTGCCCACAAGGAGTAAATAATGAGCGAAGTAAAACTTCCAGCACTAGGTGAGAGCGTCACCGAAGGAACCATCACTAGATGGCTAAAGAAAGTCGGCGACACTGTCGCAATTGATGAAGCCCTGGTTGAAGTATCAACCGACAAGGTTGACACCGAGATCCCTTCTCCAGTAGCCGGAGTACTTCAAGAGATTCTTGTTCAGGAAGATGAAGTTGCTCTCGTTGGTGCAGTTCTCGCAATCATCGGTGATGGTGTTGCATCTAGTGCACCTGCTGCCGCTACCCCGCCGGTAGTTGAAACTCCTGCAGCAGCTCCGGTTGCTGCTCCAGTTGTGGAAGCACCAGTTGTAGCAGCTCCTGTGGTTGCTCCAGTTGTTGAAACTCCTGTAGCTGCTCCTGTTGTTGCTCCAGTCGTAGCAGCCCCTGTTGTTTCAGCTCCAGCTCCAACACTTCCAGTCTTCACACCTCAGGTAGCAGCACCTGCCGCTCCTGCAGCAAACACCGACCCAAGCTATGTAACACCTTTGGTTAGAAAGCTTGCAGCTGAATCAGGTGTAAACCTTTCTTCTGTAGCAGGTACCGGCGTTGGCGGAAGAATTCGTAGAGAAGATGTTCTAACTGCAGCTAGCGGTGCTTCATCTGCTCCAGCAGCAGCTCCAGCAGTCACTGCTGCTCCATCAGCTCTTCGCGGAACTGTTGAACCAATGTCAAGACTTCGCAAAGTATTAGGTGAAAGAGCAGTTGCCTCTATGGTTTCAACTGCTCAACTAACAACTGTTGTTGAAGTTGACGTCACCAGGATCGCTCAGTTGCGTTCAAAGGTGCAAGCAGAATTCACAGCCAAGACAGGCGTAAAGCTAAACTTCATGCCGTTCTTCTTCTTGGCAGCTGCTGAAGCTCTTCGCACCAACCCGAAGATCAACGCCACCATCGATGGTGAAAATATTGTTTACCACGCAACAGAGAACATCAGCTTTGCTGTTGACACCGAACGTGGTTTGCTAACTCCAGTAATTCGTGATGCTGCATCACTGAGCCTTGGTGCAATTGCACAGCAGATTGCTGACATGGCAGCAAGAACTCGTGAAAACAAGTTGAAGCCAGACGAGCTATCAGGTGGAACCTTCACATTGACCAACACTGGTTCAAGAGGAGCTCTATTTGATACACCTGTTGTCTTCTTGCCTCAGTCAGCAATTCTTGGCACTGGTGTAGTTGCTAAGCGTCCAGTAGTTGTTACTGATGAAAACGGTCAGGACAGCATCGCTATCAGAAGCATGGTCTACCTTGCTCTGTCATACGACCACCGACTAATTGATGGCGCAGATGCAAGCAGATTCCTAGTCGATGTCAAGACAAGACTTGAGCAGGCTAACTTCCAGGCAAACTTCGGTTTCTAGTAAACCTTAGAAACGATGACTTGGTTACTTTGTGACCAAGCATCTGCCCTGAAGTACTTCTGATCGCAAACTCTCTTGAGCTTTAGCTGAATCAATCCCCCTAGTCTCTGCATACTCGCAACCTTGTACTTGGTTCCTCCAATAGAGACAGTTTTGAGTTTGGCTACCTGCCCAAGAATCATTGATTCAACTTCTATAGGCATCGAGCATCTGTCGATCGGCTCTGCTAGTTCAAGTGGCGCTACGACTTCAACATCTGCAACTTCCGGTCTTGGAAGCAATGCAGTTAAGGCAACGACTGCAGCAATCGTTCCCATGATTATCATCTTCTTTCGCGATGACGGTTCCGCTGCTTCAAATCCAGATATCGCGTTTAGTTTTTGAGTTTCGGTCTTTCTTCGTTTCCGAAGTGCCTCAACAATCTCCTTCACTTCAGAGACACTTACCAACAAAGCGACTTTGCCATTTCGGAGTCGAACTGGACTTGCCTGCTGTTTTGACAAAGACGCAAGCAACAATGGCCAAGCTCTTGCTCTACTTGGAACAAGAAGAAATTGGCTCTGGCCTAATCCGCGCCGATCTTGAACAAGCCAGATGGTGCCAAAGGATGCTCTTTTCACTCGCTTCAAAACAGCAAAGTGCCTTAGAGCTGGCTGTGAGGCGAAGAGCATGCTCAATCTTGAATCTATTGCTATCGAAACCCCATAATCCTGCTGTTAGTTGTGGATTTCTCTAGGTTTTTGGATGTTGTGGAAGGGATTTAGAATTGAGTCATGCCAATCTTCGAAACCCTAGGACTAGCTCCTAATTTTGTCGATTATCAAAAGGCCTGGGACATCCAAAGAGAAGTTCACGCTCAAGTTGTTAGCGGAGAAAGACCCAACACAGTGCTTCTTCTAGAGCATGATGGCGTTTACACAGCAGGCAAGAGAACTGAAGA
>JBDLVB010000004.1:0-17724 GCA_039805005.1 Actinomycetota bacterium | reverse complement strand
TTATGCAGGTGCTGAGCCAAGACCTATTGGTAAAGGTGCATCAGGTGGCGAGCTAAGTCGAATCATGCTCGCTCTTGAGGTAATCCTCGCAGAATCCGATAGTGCTCCAACCTTCATCTTTGATGAAGTGGATGCTGGAGTTGGCGGTGCCGCAGCAATTGAGGTAGGCCGTCGTCTAGCAAAGCTAGCCAAGAACGCACAGGTGATTGTGGTGACTCACCTAGCCCAGGTAGCAGCCTTTGCAGACCAGCACCTTGCCATCATCAAGACTTCTGATGCGATGTTTACTGCCAGCGATGTCAAGGTATTGGATCAGGCTGCCAAGGCAGAGGAGCTGGCAAGAATGCTCTCGGGTCTTTCTGATTCGGAGACAGCACAATCTGCAGCCCTCGAACTTCTGGAACTTGCCAAGAATTCGTAATCTGCATTAACTTTGCAAGTCAATCGGCATGTCTTCGAACTCAAAGTTGGAGGCTGGGCAGGGTGACTGCTAAGGTTAAATTCCATGGCTGATGCGATGGATTCTGGTAAATCAAGACACATATTTGTGACCGGTGGGGTTGCTTCCTCACTAGGCAAGGGCCTGACGGCTGCCAGTTTGGGGAATCTACTTAGAGCTCGTGGTCTTTCTGTTGTTATGCAGAAACTGGACCCTTATCTAAACGTGGACCCAGGCACAATGAACCCATTTCAGCACGGTGAAGTATTCGTAACTGATGATGGTGCAGAGACCGATCTTGACATCGGTCACTATGAACGTTTTCTCGATATCAATCTGTCCCAGTCAGCAAACGTGACCACAGGTCAGATTTATAGCGAAGTTATCCGCAAGGAAAGAGCTGGTGGTTACCTTGGTGACACAGTTCAGGTAATTCCACACATCACCGATGAAATCAAACGAAGAATGCGTCTTCAGGCTTTTGAAGATCCAGCTCCGGATGTAATCATCACTGAAATTGGTGGAACTGTTGGAGACATTGAATCTCTTCCATTTATTGAGGCTGCACGTCAAGTAAGACATGAACTAGGCAGAGACAAAGTGTTCTTCGTTCACGTTTCACTGGTCCCATACCTTGCTCCAAGCGGTGAATTGAAGACCAAACCAACCCAGCACTCTGTTGCAACACTTCGCTCAACCGGTATCCAGCCTGATGCGATTGTTTGTAGAAGCGATCGTCCTATCGGAGATGCAATCAAGAAGAAGATTGCTTTGATGTGTGACGTTGAACTAAAGGCTGTCATCAATGCAGCTGATGCAAACAGCATCTATGACATCCCAAGCGTCGTGCACAACGAAGGTTTAGATTCTTACATCATCAACCACCTAGGACTTACTGCAACTGATGTTGATTGGACTAGATGGAGTAGCGTACTCAAGGCTGTTCACGAGCCATTGACTGAGGTAAACGTTGCACTGGTTGGTAAGTACATTGACCTTCCAGATGCCTATCTTTCTGTTACTGAAGCCCTTCGTGCTGGAGGTTTTGCAGAGCAGGTCAAGGTCAACATTAAGTGGGTTGCCAGCGATCTCTGTGACACAGAAGATGGAGCTAGAACTCACCTCAGCGATGTTGACGCTATTTGTGTGCCAGGCGGATTCGGTGTTCGAGGTATTGAAGGAAAACTTGGTGCTCTGAAGTTTGCTAGAGAAAATGGCATCCCAACACTGGGTCTATGCCTAGGCCTACAGTGCATGGTTATCGAATATGCCAGAAATGTTGTTGGGCTAGAGGGAGCCTCTTCAACAGAGTTTGAATCTGGCACCAAGTATCCAGTTATTGCAACTATGGCTGAGCAGGTAGACATTCTTGCATCTGGCGACATGGGTGCAACTATGCGACTAGGACTCTTTGAAGCAAAGCTTCAAGAGGGAAGCGTTATTGCTGAGACCTATGGCAAGACCACTGTTCATGAGCGTCACCGTCACAGGTATGAAGTTAACAACAGCTTCAGAGATCAAATCTCTGCTTCAGGACTTGTCTTCTCAGGTACTTCACCTGATGGGAACCTGGTTGAGTTCGTTGAACTTCCTCGAGAAGTGCACCCATACTATGTGTCAACTCAAGCTCATCCAGAATTTATGTCAAGACCGACTAAGGCTCATCCGTTGTTCCACGGACTAATCAAGGCTGCACTAGCAGGACGTCTGTTCAGTAATAAAGCAGACTAAAGTTGGCTAGCCTACAGAGAAGCGTTGATGGCTATCTTCGCCATCTGACCATCGAACGTGGAATGGCTAAAAACACTCTGCTTGCCTATAAGCGAGATTTGTCTAAGTACCTGGAAGCTCTTGAAAAATTGGGCATCACAGATTCCACAGAGATTACCGAAATAGTTGTTAGAAACTTCGCTCAGTCCCTTGTTTCAGAAAAGGGTTTGGTTGCAACCTCGGTAGCGAGAATTCTTGCTGCGGTTCGAGGCTTCCATAAATTCATGCTCTTCGAAGGCATTTCGGATAACGATGTTTCAGCTGCTGTGAAACCGCCAAAAGCACCAAAGCGATTGCCTAAAGCCATCTCCATTCAAGAGATTGAACTTCTTCTGAAAGCGGCTGGACCGGAGCCAGATGATATTGCGGGCGCTGCCGACATAATCAGAGTTAGAGATAGAGCAATTCTTGAGTTACTCTACGCAACCGGTGCCAGAGTTTCCGAGATTGTGAACATGGATCTTGATGACCTTATTGATCCGGAGATAGTAAGACTTTTCGGTAAAGGCTCTAAGGAGCGGATAGTTCCAGTGGGGAAGTATGCCCAAGCTGCCGTTGCGGCTTACTTAGTCAGAGTCAGGCCGACATTGGCAACCTTGTCCCTTGGAACTCCAGCCTTGTTCCTCAATCAACGAGGTTCCAGGCTATCCAGGCAAAGCATCTGGCAGATAATCAGCGACTCAGCCCAAGCAGCCAAGCTAGGGGTAGAGGTCTCGCCACACACCTTTAGGCACTCTTTTGCCACTCATTTGCTCGAGGGAGGGGCAGATGTCAGGGTAGTGCAGGAGCTTCTGGGGCATGCCTCTGTGACAACTACACAGATTTACACCCTGGTTACGGTGGATGCTTTGCGTGAGATCTATGCGAGTAGCCACCCTCGAGCACAGCGGTAGTATTTAGAAGTAAAGAAACAGACTTGGTTAGCCCTAAATCCAAGGACTTACTGCTGTGAAGCCAGAGAGGAAACTACAGAAATGTCAGGTAAAAACACCGACGGACGGTTTCCAATTCCTAAACGACTAACTAGTCACGGCCCGGCCAGAATCATTGCCCTTTGTAACCAAAAAGGTGGAGTTGGAAAAACAACAACCACAATCAACACTGCAGCAGCTTTAGCTGAATACGGTCGCAAGGTTCTTCTTGTTGACTTCGACCCTCAGGGAGCACTTTCTAGAGGGCTCGGCGTTGTCAATGAAGATGTGAAGACTGTCTACGACTTAATGCTGGATAGAAGATTAAGTGCTAAAGAGGTAATTGTTTCTACCTCAGTTCCTGGTTTGGATCTCATTCCAGCAAACATTCAACTCTCAGCTGCTGAAATTCAATTAGTAGCTGAACCTGGCCGAGAGAGAATCTTGGCTGGAGTGCTACGCCCAATTCTTGGCGACTACGACGTGATCATGATTGACTGCCAACCTTCGCTTGGCCTTCTCACAGTTAACGCACTAACAGCAGCTCACGGAGTGATGATCCCGGTTGCCTGTGACTACTTTGCTCTAAAGGGTCTTGAGCTTCTTATCAATCACACAGTTGATTTAGTAAAAGAAAGATTGAACGAAGGTCTGAAGATCGATGGCATCTTGGCTACCATGTATGACTCGAGAACACTGCACTCAAGAAACATGCTGAACCAGCTTTATGAAGACTATGACGACACTGTTTTCAGAACTGTCATCAAGCACACCGTGAAGTTCAAGGATTCATCTGAGTCAGGTCGTCCAGTAACGCAGACAGCTCCTTCATCAGAAGCAGCAGAGCTTTACCGTGCTTTAGCTAGAGAGATGGTTGAACGTGGTTGCGCTCCATAGTGAGGTAGACGAATCTAGTTCAAGTGGTTTCTCCCTAAACATAGGCAACTTTGAAGGACCGTTTGACCTTTTACTTTCTTTAGTTTCTAAGCATCAGTTAGACCTGACCTCTATTTCTCTAAGTCAGGTCACCAATGACTTCATTGCTTATGTAAGAACTCTTGAAGAGATTGATCAGCTAGAAGAAGCCAGCGAGTTCCTAGTAGTTGCAGCAACACTTCTGGATCTAAAGATTGCCGAACTACTTCCTAAGGGTGAAGTTGTAGACCCTGAGGATGTTGCTCTGCTTGAGGCAAGAGATCTGCTGTTTGCACGCCTATTGCAATATCGCGCTTTCAAGGACATCTCAGTCTGGTTCCAGACCGCTTTCACTCAAGAATCAAGACGTGTTTATCGCTCGGTACGACTCGAGGACAGATTTAAGCAGAAATTACCTGAGCTTGTATGGACTTTGAGTCTTGAAGATTTCTCGCGTTTAGCCGAAGAAACCATGGCACCTCGAGAAATTCCATTAGTTGGGCTTACCCACCTGCACGCATCAAGAATTTCAATTAGAGAACAAGCTGCCGAAGTTGTTTCACTACTTAGATCCGCTAAAACACTTACCTTCCGAGAACTAATCGCATCTGTTAGAGACAGAGCGGTGTTGGTAGCTAGGTTCCTTTCAATATTGGAGCTTTACCGACTGGGTGCTGTTGCCTTTGAGCAAAGCGAGTCTCTTGGACCACTGCAGATCACCTGGCAGGCAGAAGAATTTGAAGATTCACAACTATCAGCACTAGGAGCAGATTATGACTCATGATGAACAACAAGATTTAGAAGTTGAAACTCAAGAGGAGTCAACAGAAACTACTGAGCAACAAAGCGTAGTTTCTCAGGACCCACGTGAGTCTTTAGCAATCAATGAGCCAATCAACCCGGATTCACTTCAAGGGGCTATCGAAGCTATCTTAATGGTTGCTGAAGTTCCACTATCTCTAGTTCACCTGGCAACAGCTCTTGACACTCCTGTGCCAGACATTAGACAGGCAGTCCTTGCTGTTAAAGATGACTTCGATGGCGTCAATGGAACTCGTCCAAGAGGATTCGAAATTCGTGAAGTTGGGGGAGGCTGGAGAGTGTTCGTTCGTGAAGATTATGAATGGGCAGTTCGAGAGTTTATTTCAAACGAAAACCCAACAAAGCTTTCTCAAGCAGCTTTGGAAACTCTAGCTGTAATTGCATACCGTCAACCGATTGCTAGAGGTCAGATCGCCTCTATCCGTGGGGTGAACGTGGACAGCGTTGTTAGAACCCTTCTAAGTAGAGGTCTAATCACAGAACTATTCACAGACAGCGAAACCGGAGCTATCAACTACGGAACCACACCTACTTTCCTAGAGACTCTAGGAATCAATGCTTTGGAAGACCTTCCATTGATTAGCCCTTACCTTCCAGATGCAAACTCTGAATTAGGTTCCGACATCTCAGTAAGTAAGTAATCATGACCGAAACAAATGAAGGCGTAAGACTTCAAAAAGTACTAGCAAACGCAGGCGTAGCTTCAAGACGTGCCAGCGAGGAACTAATCACATCTGGTGCAGTAAAGGTAAACGGCAAAGTTGTAAAGGAACTTGGAACCAGAATTGATCCTGAAAACGACAAGGTGTCTGTTCGAGGAACACCAATTCAACTTGATGCATCCCGCGTTTACATGGCATTGAACAAGCCAATCGGAGTTATTTCGTCAATGGCTGATGAGTTTGGAAGACCAGACCTTAGCCAATACGCATTGCGTTCAGATCGCATTTACAACGTGGGCAGACTAGATGCTGACACCTCAGGTCTACTGATTCTTACTAATGATGGTGAACTGGCGAACATGCTTGCTCATCCGAAGTTCGGTGTCACCAAGACTTATGTTGCAAAAGTTGAAGGCACTGTTACACCTCAAGAGATCAACAAGCTAACCACCGGTGTTGAGCTTGAGGATGGCATGATGAATGCTGACAAGGCGACCCTGATTGATTCAAATCCTTTTGAGTCATTAGTTGAGATCGTTATTCACTCAGGTAAGAACCGTGTGGTTAGAAGAATGTTTGAATCAATTGGGCACCCTGTGAAGGACCTAGTTCGCAGACAGTTCGGCCCTGTGCATTTAGGACCGCTAAAGCCTGGGCAAACCAGACTCCTAAGTAAAGTTGAAGTAGGAGCACTACTCAAATCTGCTGAAGGTAAACAAAGCAGACCTCCAAGACCAAAGTCCAAAGGCGGGCAGTCTGTAAAAGCTAAGCCGAAGGGGCGAAGAAGTGGCGTATAGAGCAATCCGTGGAGCAATCCAGCTAGATTCCGATGAGCGTGAGCATCTTCTAAAGCTCACTGCTGAGTTGATTTCAAAGATGATTCATGCAAACAACCTGCACACAGATCAGCTGATTTCAATACTTTTCACTGCAACACCAGATATCACAAGTGAATTTCCAGCACTAGCTGCAAGAGAACTTGGCCTGGGTGACGTACCGCTAATGTGCTTTGTTGAGATGAATGTTAAGGCTGCACTTCCTCGAGTAATCAGAGTAATGATTAACGCTGAGTGCGATACACCAAGATCTGAAGTTCAGCACGTTTACCTAAGAGGTGCTGCAGCTCTTAGATTGGACATAGCTCAGTGAGTGTTCGCACCAAAGGTCAAGTACATGTAATTGGTGCGGGTTTGCTCGGCACCAGCATTGGCCTGTCGCTTAGAAAACTGGATGTTGATGTTTCTCTAGAAGACTCTTCTCCAGCTGTGCAATCACTAGCCATCGATTTTGGTGCAGGTAGAAAACTAAATTCTTCAGACGATGTGTCTGTCGTCGTAGTTTGTGTGCCACCAGATGTGACTGCAGCCACAATCATTTCCGCGCTAGATAGATTCCCTAATGCTGTTGTTACAGATGTTGCCAGTGTTAAGGCAGCGATTCTTGACGAACTACTTTCTTCTTCTGCTGACACTTCTCGTTATGTGGGTTCTCACCCAATGGCTGGAAGAGAAAAGGGTGGGGCACTATCTGGCCGACCTGATTTGTTTGCTGGTAGACCTTGGGTGATTGCGGTTGAGGATAAGACGAACCCTGAAGCTGTTGAAGTTGTGGAGAAGCTTGCTCTCGATCTTGGTGCCACAACACTTCGTCTTTCTTCAAAGGATCACGACCGAGCAGTTGCTCTAATCTCACACGCACCACAGGTCGTTTCAAGTTTGCTTGCTTCTAGATTGCAAGATGCAGATGACTTTGATCTAGCTTTAGCTGGGCAGGGAGTTAGAGACACAACCAGAATCGCTGCCAGCGACCCTAAGCTGTGGCTTCAAATTCTTTCAATGAATGCAGATGAACTCATCCAAGTGTTGAAGGCATTCCAAGAAGATCTAGCCGGAGTAGTAACTTCGCTTGAGAATGTTGCAGGCACGGGTTCGCTTGCCAAAATTGGAAGCGTTCTTGAAAAGGGAAATCAAGGTATTGCTAGATTGCCTGGTAAGCACGGAACTAGAAACACTTCCTACTCTCAGGTGGTCGTGATGATTGACGACAAGCCAGGTGAACTTGCTAGATTGCTAAACGAAATTGGTGAGGCCAAGGTCAACATTGAAGACCTCAAGCTAGATCACGCAACAGGTGCCCAAGTTGGTTTGGTAGACATCTATGTCTTGCCGGCAGCCGAAGAGAAACTAATTGAGACTTTGAAAGTCAATGGCTGGCGGTTGGCGGGCTAAATGCATATCGTTGCCATTGACGGACCAGCGGGTTCGGGTAAATCAAGTGTCAGCAAGGCATGCGCTAAGAGCCTTGGCTACGGCTACCTAGACACAGGGGCTGCCTATAGAGCTTTGACTTATGCCGTTCTGTCGATGGGTTTGGAAGTTGCAGGCAAATCTGCTGACGAAATAGCAGAACACTTTGATTACTCAATTTCCCTAGATCCAGAGAATTACTGGGTAAAAGTTGGGGAAATTGAGGTTACCTACCAAATTAGAAGCACTCAGGTTGGGGAAGCAGTTAGCCAGTTCGCTGGTTTGCCTCAGGTGAGAGAGTACATGCTGACCCTAACTAGGGCTCTAGTTGAGGATTCAGGGCTAGCTGGCGTGATTGTTGAGGGAAGAGATATCACGACAAAGGTCTTCCCAGAGGCAAAAACTCGTATTCTGCTAACAGCCAGTGAAGAAGTTAGACTAGGAAGACGTTCCGCTGAACTTCCAGAAGGCACCGTAGTTGCCGATCAAGTTACTAAACGCGACCAAAACGACTCTAAAGTAGTTGATTTTCTCGTGCCTGCCCAAGGAGTAAAGCTGGTTGATTCGACGGAACTCGATTTTGATCAGACTGTTAGAGCAATTACCGCTCTAGTAGTCAATAACTAGTAAGAGGCGAAGATGGACGAACAAGAATTTAATGAAGAAGGGCTAGACCCTGCGTTCGTTGAACGTCTTAACTCAATCTCAACCGAAGAGGAAGAGGCGAGAGTCAATGCCCTTCGTGCAGGGCTTGCCGACTATGAGCTAGATGAAGATGACATTGATGTCCTTGAGCAGATCGGGGCAGCTGACGGAGTTCCAGTATTGCTACCGGCTTTGCCTGTTCTGGCTATCGTTGGTAGACCAAATGTTGGTAAGTCAGCTCTAGTAAACAGAATTATTGGACGACGAGAAGCAGTGGTTGAAGACAAGCCAGGTGTAACTCGCGACCGTGTTTCATACAAAGCTGAATGGAATGGACGTAAGTACACACTTGTTGACACCGGTGGTTGGGAACCAGACGCCAAAGGTATCGATAAGTCAGTAGCCCTTCAAGCAGAAATTGCAGTTGAACTTGCTGACGCAGTTCTTTTCGTTGTTGATGCAACAGTGGGCCCAACAGCAACTGATGAGCGTGTTGTAAAGATGCTTCGTGCAAGCAAAAAGCCTGTGATGCTTCTTGCTAACAAGGTAGATGACGAACGTATGGAAGCAGAAGCTGCTTCACTTTGGTCTCTAGGTTTGGGTGAACCATATCCTGTTTCAGCTTTACATGGTAGGGGAGTAGCGGATGTTCTAGACAAGATCATCGCAGTCCTCCCTGAAGTATCAGCCGTAGCTAAACAAGAATTTGGTGGACCAAGAAGAGTAGCCATAATTGGTCGACCTAACGTAGGTAAATCTTCACTTTTGAATAAAGCAGTTGGCTCTGAGCGTGCTGTTGTGAATGACCTTGCAGGAACAACAAGAGATCCAGTGGATGAGCAAGTTGAACTAGGCGGAAAAGTCTGGCGATTCATTGACACCGCTGGTATTCGCAGAAGAGTTCACCTTGCTCAAGGAGCAGACTTCTATGCATCCCTTAGAACTGCTTCTGCTCTTGAAAGAGCTGAAGTCGCAGTTGTTGTTTTGGATGTTACTGAGAAAATCAGCGAAGCAGACATTCGCATTGTTGACATGGCCCTTGAATCAGGTCGCTGTCTAGTGTTGGCCTTCAACAAGTGGGACAACATGGATGAGGACCGCAGAGAATTCCTAGAGCGAGAAATCGAACAGGATCTCGCTCACGTTTCTTGGGCTCCAAGAGTAAACATTTCTGCCAAGACCGGCCGTCACCTTGAAAAGCTTGTACCCGCTTTGGAAGTTTCACTTGATTCTTGGGATACCAGAATTCCAACTGGAAAACTAAATGCTTTTATTCAAGAATTGGCGATGGAATTCCCGCACCCAGTTCGTGGAGGCAAGCAGCCTAGAATCTTGTTCGCCACCCAGGCAAGCTCAAGACCACCAAAGTTTGTGTTGTTCACAACTGGTTTCTTGGATCCTGGCTACAGAAGATTCATCATTAGAAGACTTCGTGAAACTTACGGTTTCGAAGGAACTCCGATTGAATTAGGTATGCGAGTAAGAGAAAAGCGTAAGCGCTCTTAGTAGCAAAATTGTAAGCAGCTAAGGAAATCATGGGCGATAACAATCTTCAGTTGAGTGAGAGAGTCCTCACCTGGCCTAATGCTTTGAGTGCCCTGAGATTGCTATTGGTTCCGGTGTTCTTATGGCTAATTCTTATTGATGAAAACCTACTGGCGTTCTCGGTTCTCGCCTTCTCCAGCTTTACAGACTGGTTAGACGGCTACCTCGCCAGGAAGCTAAACCAGATGAGCCGCTTAGGGCAGTTACTTGATCCTGCCGCAGATCGACTTTTCATTCTTGCCTCTCTTCTTGGCTTAGCTATAACCAACAAGGTCCCTTGGTGGCTGGTAGTTGTAGTTGTCGGGCGAGATGTTGTTCTTTTCTTCACCCTTCCTTTCCTTGCTAAATCTGGATATGGACCACTACCTGTGAACTACTCCGGCAAAGCGGGCACTTTTGCCCTGCTCTATGCCTTCCCGCTAATGCTTTTGCCTAATGTTCTCCCTTCAGAATGGGCTGTTGTCATCTACCCAATAGCCTGGGGATTCGCTTTCTGGGGAATCTGGCTCTACTGGTGGGCTGGTGGAATCTATATAAGACAGGTTTATAACATTCGAAAAATAGACCGTTCAAATTCAAGTATTCTTGTCTCTAAGAAGGAGACCAAGTGAACGATTTCAAGGACGGCGCTGATTCAATCGACGCTACTCGCACTTTCTCCGAGAACCTTATTCCTGTTGACGCGAATTCTCTAAGCGATGAGGATCAGCAGGCTGTTGACGCACTTCCAACAGGCAACTCACTTCTAATTGTTCGTCGCGGACCTAACAAAGGTGCAAGATTTCTTCTTGACTCAGATTTGATTTCTATTGGTCGTCACCCAAACGCAGACATCTTCCTAGATGATGTGACAGTTTCTCGCAGACATTCTGAAATTTCTAGAGCAGGTTCAGTTTTCACAATCAAGGACCTAGCTTCCCTCAATGGAACATATTTTGAAGGTAAGAGAGTCGAAACTGCAGAACTGTTCAATGGTGCTGAAGTCCAGGTTGGTAAGTACCACTTCACTTACTACTCATCAAAGAGAAACAGCTAAAGATGGCTAGCAGCGAAGTATCAAGTTTGTTTGGAGCGAGAGCCGCAAAGCTTTCTACTATTGGTCGAGTAATTGAATTACTAAGCCCAGAGTTTCCTGATCTAACCCCATCAAAGATTCGTTTTCTAGAAGAGCAGGGTTTGGTTACCCCGCACAGAACAGAATCTGGTTACAGAAAATTCAGTGATGCAGATATGGAGCGTGTGAAACTCGTGCTTGAACTTCAGCGAGACAAGTTCCTACCCCTAAGAGTTATCAAGTCATATTTGGATGACATTGATGCAGGTAAGCAGCCTTCACTACCTTCAGCAACGAGAAGACCAAGTGTGAACCGCAAGTTCTCAAAACTTGAACTAGTTGCTGAGTCAGGCATCAACGAAACCCTTCTTGCAGAAGCTCAGGCAAGTTCCCTCATCTCTTCAGGGCCATTTGAATTCAGCGATATCGAAATTGCCAGATCTTTAGTTCAGCTTTCACGCTTCGGTATCTCAGCAAGACATCTACGAGGCATTAAGACTGCTGCGGATAGAGACCTAGGTCTTATCCAGGGAGTGGTTGCAAGCGTCAAGAAACAACGCGACCCATCAGCTAAATCAAGAGCGGCAGCGTACGCAAGCGAGATTGAATCTCACTTTGCAGTCATCAGATCGGAACTAATCCGTTCTGTTATTGACAAAATTGACTAACGCGACACGCCGAAGAAGAATATAAGCCCCCGTATGCCGAGGGTAGCCACAAGAATTAAGAAAAGGTTCATGTTCTACTTGAACTTTATACACATTGAGAGGAGGCCAGAATGGAAGACCAAAACCTTACAGGTTCAACAAAAATCACCGAACCTACAACCGAAACTGGCCGTATCAACCTCAGTGAAGCAAGCGAATTTGCATATCTTCAAGATGAATTGTTCCTAGAAGAACAACCTTGGCATGACCCTAAAGTTGGTTACCGTGGGCACTCTGCTGCTGCAGCGGCAGGAATTAGCTACCGCCAGTTGGACTACTGGGATAGCACCGCTCTGGTTCAGCCAAGCGTAAGAGGAGCAACTGGCTCTGGATCTCAACGCCTTTACTCTTTCCGCGACATTCTTGTTCTCAAACTTGTTAAAAAGTTTCTAGATGCTGGAGTTTCACTCCAACAGATTAGAAAAGCAGTCGGGGAGCTAAGAAAAGCAGGAATCGGAGACTTAGCTCGAATTACTCTGATTTCGGATGGAGCGAAGGTTTACCTTTGCACATCAGGAGATCAGGTTATCGACCTAATTGACAAGGGCCAGGGAGTCTTTGGTATTTCTGTAGGAAGAGTGCTGGGTGAGGTTGAAGCTACTCTTAGCCACATTGACCCGTCATACCTTGAAGAGATGGATGAGTTAACTCTTCGTCGCCTAAACAAAAAGGCTATTTAGTCTTCGTTTTCTTGTTTTGAACCTAAAAATTTCTTCAACTGTTTCTTAGTCATTGTTTGACGTAAGACTTCATTCCATTGTTCCTGATACTCAGGGGATACAGGCTGGCTTTCAACCATTTCAATTCTTGGGGCTACGGTTTCAGCCTCCAGGTTAAGTGTCTTCGCCAAAGATGCACGAGGGGCTATCTGAGAATCACGATTTCTCTTGGAATGCTTGTTTCGACCGGTTTCCAGGGCTGGCACACTCTCAGAGACAAAAGAAGCTTGCAGCTGCTCAAGTAGTTCATCAAATTGAATTGCAATCTTGGCAGCGCTCTGTCCAGGCCAAGAGTGGATAGATCTTCCAGCTCCTTGGGATTGTTGAACAGCAGACTTCTCTTCGAAAGCTGGGCTAAGCAGGTAATCGCCGTATGTCTCTTCGAGTTCATTTACTCGGTACTGGTGCTCAGCAACACTGGGTCTCAACCGATTAATGAGGACCCCAAAGAGTGATACCTGTCGGTTGACGCTCTTTCTAAGCTCAGTAAAGGCCTTCATGGCATTTTCAACACCGAGGAGGGCGTTGATAGATGGTTCGGTAACGAATAAGACCCTGTCGCTAGCAACCCAAGCCATACGGGTTAGAGCGTTCATGCTTGGAGGAGTATCGATTAGAACCAGGTCGTAGTCAGCTTCAATCTTCGCAAGGGCTTCATCTAGATTCCAAAGCGACTTGAAAGAAGGTTTTGTGGTGTTTCTGAGGCTCAACCTTGGGTTTCCAGCCATTATGTCCAGGCGACCCGTCTGTCCCTTTGCCCAAGATGAGGCTACAATTGCTTTCAACACAGAGTTGTGTCGGGGTTTCTTGAGGACTTCAGCTGCTGAATATTCAAATTCCCCAACCGCACCTAAGCAGTTGCTAGCGTTACATTGAGGATCTAAATCAATCACCAATGTTCTAAGGCCCTTAGTCATGGCGGCAGAGGCAAGACCCAAAGTTATAGTGGTCTTACCAACTCCGCCCTTAAGGGCACTAACGCTTAAAACATGCACCCGTCTAGGCTACCTTTTGATTTAGGTGCAAGCCACTATTTAGTCCGTTTGCCTTTAGTTAGGAACTCGTGTTCAAAAAGATTCTGGTCGCCAACAGAGGCGAGATAGCCATTAGAGCGTTTCGCGCTGCCTATGAGCTCGGAGCTAAGACTGTAGCCGTTTTTGCATACGAAGACAGAAACTCTTCCCACCGTCTAAAAGCTGATGAGGCTTATCAGATTGGTGAACTTGGACATCCTGTTAGGGCTTACCTAGATGTAGACGAGATCATCAGAGTTGCTAAAGAGTGTGGGGCAGATGCGATCTACCCAGGTTACGGATTTCTTTCAGAGAACCCTCAACTAGCTGAAGCAGCAGCTGCCAACGGGATTGTGTTTATTGGGCCTGGTTCTCATGTTCTAGAACTTGCAGGTAACAAGGTAAACGCAAAAGAAGCAGCTATTGCTGCAAACGTACCGGTTCTAAAGTCTTCAATTCAGTCAGCAGATGTTGATGAACTAGTTAAGGAATCTCAAGGGTTTGGTTTCCCTCTGTTTGTTAAGGCAGTCGCCGGTGGCGGTGGCCGTGGCATGCGTCGTGTTGCTGAAGAATCTGAACTCAGAGGAGCACTTGGCGAAGCCATGCGTGAAGCTGAAAGTGCTTTTGGTGATGCCAGAGTATTCCTAGAACAAGCAGTTCTTCGTCCTAGACATATCGAAGTTCAGATCCTTGCAGATGCTCATGGAAATGTGGTTCATCTATTTGAACGTGACTGCTCAGTGCAGAGAAGAAACCAAAAAGTAGTTGAGATTGCACCTGCACCAAATCTCGATGAAGGACTTAGACAAGCGCTATACAGAGATGCAATTGCTTTTGCTAAACAAATTGGTTATCTAAACGCAGGAACAGTTGAGTTCCTAATCGATACCGTTGGGCCAAATGCAGGTAAGCACGTGTTCATCGAAATGAATCCTCGTATTCAGGTTGAGCACACTGTGACTGAAGAGATTACTGAAATCGATTTAGTTCAGTCTCAGATGAGAATTGCCGCAGGAGAGTCTCTTGTTGACCTAGGTCTTACTCAAGACAAGATTGAGATGCACGGTTTTGCTATTCAATGCAGAATCACAACTGAAGACCCATCTGCAGGGTTTAGACCTGACACAGGAAAGATCACAACTTACAGATCTCCTGGTGGAGCGGGCATTCGTCTTGATGGCGGAACTGCTGCTACAGGTAGCGAAGTCAGCCCATACTTTGACTCACTGTTGGTGAAGCTTATTACTCGAGGTAGAGACTTGCCTGCGGCAGTTAGCAGAGCTTCTAGAGCCCTTGCAGAATTCAGAATTCGTGGAGTTTCCACCAACATCGCTTTCCTTCAAGGAGTGCTGTCAGACCCAAGCTTCAAAGCTGGAGAACTTAGCACTGCCTTTATTGAAGAGAGACCGGAACTCCTAAACTCTTACCCTTCTCTTGACCGCGGAACCAAGATCCTGAACTGGTTGGCAGAAGTCACTGTGAACCAGCCTTACGGAACTAGAGGAAGCCTGATTTCTCCTTCTAGTAAGTTGCCAAAACTGGATCTAACCAAGGAAGCACCTGCTGGTTCAAGACAGCAACTTCTAGAACTAGGTCCAACTGCATTTGCAAAAGCTTTGAGAGCTCAGGCACCAGTTGCAATTACGGACACAACTTTTAGAGACGCTCACCAATCACTTCTAGCAACAAGAGTTAGAAGTCGTGACTTGATGCAGGTTGCCCCGTACGAAGCAAGAATTCTAAGTAAGTTGTTCTCAGTTGAAGCCTGGGGAGGAGCAACCTACGATGTTGCTCTGCGTTTCTTAGGTGAAGACCCTTGGGCAAGACTTGCGTCTCTGCGAGCAGCAATGCCAAACATCTGTATCCAGATGTTGCTTAGAGGTAGAAACACCGTCGGCTACACACCATACCCAGTTGAGGTCACAGATGCGTTCGTCAAAGAAGCAACCGAGGCTGGTGTTGACATCTTCAGAATCTTTGATGCGTTGAACGACGTGGATCAGATGATTCCAGCAATTGATGCTGTTCTAAAAACAAAAACTGCAATTGCTGAAGTTGGAATTTGTTACACAGGGGATCTACTAGACCCTAAAGAAAATCTATACACACTCGATTACTACCTGAAACTTGCCAAGCAAATTGTTGACGCTGGTGCACACATCATCGCAATTAAGGACATGGCAGGACTTCTAAGACCACAGGCAGCAGCCAAGTTGGTAACCGCCCTTAGAGCAGAGTTTGATCTTCCAGTGCACCTACACACTCACGACACAGCAGGTGGCCAACTAGCAACGCTGATGGCTGCAATTGATGCTGGTGTTGACGCAGTCGATGTTGCATCTGCTCCAATGGCAGGAACAACCAGTCAACCTTCTGCCTCAGCTCTTGTTGCAGCGTTAGCTAACACCGATAGAGATTCAGGTATCTCTCTTGATGAGATCACTGCTTTGGAACCTTATTGGGAAGCGGTTAGAAATGTTTACGCACCATTTGAGTCTGGACTTGCTGGACCTACCGGTCGCGTCTACAGACATGAGATTCCAGGTGGTCAGCTAAGTAACCTCAGACAGCAGGCTATTGCTCTAGGACTTGGCAACCAATTCGAAAGAGTTGAAGACATGTATGCCGCGGCTAACCAGATTTTGGGTAGACCCCCTAAGGTAACTCCATCATCAAAGGTTGTCGGTGATCTTGCTCTTCACCTAGTTGCTGTGAATGCTGACCCAGCTGACTTTGCTGAAAACCCTCAAAACTATGACATCCCAGATTCAGTTATTGGTTTCATGGCAGGGGAGCTAGGGGATCTTCCTGGCGGTTGGCCAGAGCCATTCAGAACCAAGGTTCTTCAGGGTAAGAACATCAAGTTTGGTATCACCGAAGTCTCTAAAGAAGACCTAGATAAGCTCAACTCAGAGGATGCTCAGGTTAGAAGAGGAACCCTGAATCGTCTGCTATTCCCAGGTCCAACAAAAGACTTTGAGAAGGCTAGAGCAAGCTACGGCAACCTAGATGCTGTTGACACCCTGGACTACCTATACGGACTAGAGCAGGGCCACGAGCACGTTGTTGAGATCTCTAAGGGCGTAAGAATCTTTGTAGGGCTAGAGGCAATTGGTAGCCCAGACACTAAGGGCTTCAGGACTGTCATGGCGACCCTAAACGGTCAATTGAGGCCCCTGAACATCAGGGACAAGAAGATAGCCTCTGACGTATCTGCAGCCGAGAAGGCTAACCCAGCCAATCCAGCTGAGATTGCGGCACCATTTGCTGGGGTAGTGACCCTTCAGGTAGTTGAAGGCACAACTGTTGCCCTAGGTCAGCCTGTTGCCACTATCGAGGCCATGAAGATGGAAGCCACAATTACCTCCAATATTGCTGGTGTTGTAAGGCGTCTAGCCATTGGAAAGACCCAGTCTGTTGAGTCTGGGGACCTAATTCTCGTCGTCGAACCTCAGTAGCGAATAGACTTATCCTTTAGAACAAGGTTCGGCTCAACGATTGTTAGAGCCAAAAGACACTCAAAGGATTAGGTTTGGCTGAAAAATCAGAACGCGGTCTCCGTCGCCGTGCACAGCAGGAAGAAACTGCCACTTCAGAGCTATCAACAACCTCATTGGATGCAGGTTCTATCGACCTAACTCCGTCAACTTCTTCAATCAAGGTAGTCACTGAAGCGACCGCTATCGTTCCAGAAAGCGAAATCTTGAGCTCAGACAGCTCTGCTAATGGGCAAGCTGGATACTCTCGCAGAGACAGTCTTCGTGGCGATGCTTTTGATCAGCCAGAACCAGCAGCCATGCTTACCGCAGATCGTCTTATCGATTTGACCGCTAAGAACAGACCAGCTCCAGAGTCTGGTTTCCGTCGCTTCCTATACTTCATCTCTCTAAAGACAATCAACCTTGGAGATAACCTTCGTATTCGTGAACGTAAAGCTACCGATGCCAGAATCTCAGCCCAACTTGATGGTGGTGCAAGATTCGTACCAGTACTAACTCGTAAGGGTGGCGTTGGTAAAACAACAGTCACCACATTGTTGGGTATGGCAATGGCTCTAGTCCGTGAAGACCGAGTCATCGCAATCGATGCAAACCCAGACCGTGGAACTCTAGCTGAGCGTGTTAGCAAGTCAACTCGCTTTACTGTGAGAGATGTTGTGAACCGTGCAGCTGCGGTTGATGGCTTCACTGACTTCTCAACCATGGTTTCAAGAGATGCAACCAGATTGCACGTACTTGCATCTGATAGCGATCCAATGCTTTCTGAAGCATTCGAT
>JBDLVB010000003.1:0-20413 GCA_039805005.1 Actinomycetota bacterium | reverse complement strand
ATCTGAGCCTTTCAGAGAGACTTCTGAATCTAACGGGCATGGGTTCAGCAAAAGAGAATCAAATCAACCTAGATTTAGATTTAGTTGACGTTGCTTGGAGCACAGAAACCCCAACCAGAACAGGTTGGGAATTAGGCGGCGAGATTCCGGAAGCAGAACTAACTGAAATTGCTCGCAAAGGAATAGCAGAAGTTTCTGAGACCCTGCCAACATCAGTTGGTGGTCCAATAGCTGCAAGAGTTAGAAGTGAAATCTGGGGAAGAGCTTTTGATTACAAGTTCCCTCTGCCTATGGGATCAGCGTTCGTAGCAGCAGGCCTAGGTTTTCTAACTGAAGGTGAGATAGTTCCTTGGTTTGTTTCAGGGGACTGGGTAAGACTAAGTTCTGAGCACGGACACGTGCTTGCCAGGTTCGCCAAGGACTATGTGCAAATAAAGGCTTAGTCCTCCATAGTGTTGAGCATTGCTGTTGCTGCTCTATCTAGATACGCCCAAATCTGAGCGTGATACAAAGCTGGAAGCTTTTGGGCCACAAGAGCTGCTTCCATGTGTTTGAGCCATGCTGCTCTAGCTGCTGGATTTACCTTGAATGGCATGTGTCTCATGCGTAGTCGAGGATGACCTCTTTGCTCTTGATAGGTAGTTGGACCACCCCAGTATTGCTCAAGGAATAGTTGCAAGCGTTCTGCTGCTGGACCTAAATCTTCTTCGGGATACATTGGTCGGAGAATCGGATCTTGAGCAACACCTTCGTAAAACTTTGCACACAAGTTAACAAAAAATTCTTTACCGCCAACAAGTTCGTAGATGTCACCCTCAACATTTGAACCAGTTTGGTGAGTGAGTCGAACAGTCTCTACTCGCTCGCGATCTTCGAACTTTTCCTCAGACATTAGTTCTTGACGTTGACGAAAATGGTGTTTGAACTAGGTGCAAGTTTAATTTTTGCCTGGTCAAATTCATCTTTGACTGCCTGGCGAAGTTGACGTGCAACAGCATCCTTGTCTTCAGGCTTGGTCTTTTGAACCAGACGAAGAACGATCTCATCACCCGAGATTGTGTTGATACCCCAAATCTCTGGAGCTCCCATTGCTTTGCCATCTACGCTCTTGGCTGCTCTAAGAAGAGCTTCTTGGGCTTTGGAAACATCTGTGTTGTATTCAATTGCAACATCCAAAACGGCACGGGCCCAACCTTGGGACTGGTTGCCCACTCGCATGATTTCACCGTTGCGAACAAACCAAAGTGTTCCTTCAAGATCTCTAACCTGAGTTACTCGAAGACCGACACTTTCTACCACGCCTACTGCTTGACCTAGGTCAACAAAATCTCCAACACCGTACTGGTCTTCAAACACAATGAATAAGCCTGAGATCAAGTCCTTCACTAGTGATTGAGCTCCGAAACCTAGACCAGCACCCAGGATTCCGGCACCTGCAACAATTGCACCCGCTGAGACTCCCACTTCAGTTAGAGCGATGCTAATAACAGTGAAGGTTAGACCCCAAGTGGCAAGGTTCCCAAGCACAGATGCAATGGTTTCTGTTCTTTGTAACAAACGAGCTTGAGCTAAAGGCGAAGAGTCCTTATTGATTCCGTCTATCTTGCGAACGCTTTTAGAAACAGAACTTACGACCCTGTTGATAGCCAATTGAAGAAGTGCTCGAACCACAAGGGCTGCAACAATGCTCAACAAAATGCGAATCGCAGGACCCCAATCTGCATAGAAACTAGTTAGCCATTCTGGCATTTTGTTCTCCGCCTTTTCCTTTTGAAGCTATCTGTCTTGAGCTTGAACTTTAAGTGCTCTGTCGATCGGATCTAGGTTCTCTACCAACAATCTTCTTAGAGCAGGAATTGCAGTCACCTCAGGAGTATCCAAGAACTTTCTTGTCTTTTCAGCCAAGTCTGATGTTGCAAGTGAGATTGGGTAAAGGTTCACAATTGCATACTCAGCCATCTTGAAGGTCTTGGTATTCCACATCTTCAAAACATCAGCGAAGTACTTGTCTACATAAGGAGCAAGAAGTTCAGCAGATGCACCTCTTGAGAAACCAAGAGTTGAGTACTGCAAGATGGTGTTTGACCAGTCATTAGTTTCAACTGCTGTGTGCCAGGTCTTTGCCTTCGATTCAGCAGTTGGGATAGCAGCCTTTGCAAGTGCTGCTGCCTTCTGACCGTTGGCAGTGTTGTCAGTAGCCAACATTGCATCGATCTCAACCTCGTCGGCTGCACCAACTGCAACAAGACCTGTAAGCAGATCCCACTTCAAGTCAGTGTCGATTTCACGACCAGCAAGTTTCTCATCTCCTGAAAGAAGTTCGCGAAGTGCTGCTGTGTGCTCTTCGTTTGATGCGAAGCGAGGGAAGTACTTGAGGAACTGTAGCTGGGCTTCGGAACCTGCTTCTGCACTTCTTGCCATTTCGATAAGTGCGTCAGCAATCTTGACCTTGTATTCCAACCGGTTTTCTGGCATGAGATACATGGTCTGAACTGTTACCAACTGGTTCAAAAGAGTCATCATTGCTGTTGCGTTTGATTCGGTAGCAATGTTCTTCAGCACCAGGTGGATGAAGTCCTTTGGATCTGCTTCAGCATCTCTAGTTGAATCCCAAGCAGCTCCCCAGAGCAGTGCTCGAGCAAGAGAGTCATCAACAACAGCTAGGTTGTGCAGGGTGGTCTGCCATGATCTGTCATCAAGACGTAGTTTGGCGTATGCCAAGTCACCATCGTTTAGAAGGATTAGGTCAGGACGCTTTGTTCCAACTAGTTCAGGAACTTCAGTCTTCGCTCCGTCGATGTCAATTTCAACGCGGTGAGTCAGCACTACTTTGCCATCTACCAAGTTGTAGTAACCAATGCCTAGACGGTGAGGTCTAAGGGTTGGGTAGTCAACGTGGTGTGATTGCAAGACTGAGAATGAAGTTATGTTTCCTTCTGAATCTTCATCAAGTTCTGCACGAAGAGTGTTCACACCAGAGGTTTCAAGCCATAGCTTTGACCACTCGCGTAGTTCTCTTCCTGAAGTAAGTTCAAGTTCAGTTAGGAGGTCAACAAGTTCTGCGTTATTGAAAGCGTGCTTCTTGAAGTAAGAGGCAAGACCCTTCATAAAGTTCTCCTGGCCTACCCAGGCAACTAGTTGTCTAAGAACAGATCCACCCTTCGCATAGGTAATGGCGTCAAAGTTAACCTGAACATCTTCAAGGTCTCTGATGTTTGCTACCACTGGGTGAGTCGATGGCATTTGGTCTTCACGGTAGGCCCATGACTTCTCGTGAGATGCAAAGGTAGTCCAAGCTTCCTTGTATTCGGTTGCTTCAGCTGTGGCAAGGTAAGAAGCATATTCAGCGAATGACTCGTTTAGCCATAGGTCATTCCACCAACGCATGGTTACTAGATCTCCGAACCACATGTGAGCAAGTTCGTGAAGAACAGTAATGATTCTTCTTTCCTTGATGAAGCCGTTTACCGCTCCACGGAATACATAAGTCTCAGTGATTGTTACCGCACCTGCGTTCTCCATCGCTCCAGCGTTGAAGTCTGGAACGAATAGCTGGTCATACTTCTCAAACGGGTATGGGTAATCAAACTGCTCTTCGAAGAATACGAAACCTTCTTTAGTCTTTTCGAAAATGTAATCGGCATCAATGTATTTAGCGAGTGATGAACGTCCGAATACTCCAAGCGGAATTGTTCTGCCGTCGCTGCTGGTTAGCTCATCACGCCATTCGCTGTATGGACCTGCGATCAAAGCGGTGATGTATGAAGAAACTCTTGGGGTAGGTGCGAATACCCAGACTGATGTTCCGTCTCCTCTTTCTACTGGAGTTGGGGTAGGGGAGTTTGAAATCATCTTCCAGTTGCTAGGACCTGTGACTGTGAATTGGAATGTTGCCTTTAGGTCAGGCTGCTCGAATACGGCGAACATTCTTCTTGAGTCTGGAACTTCAAACTGGGTGTAAAGGTAAACCTCGTTGTCCACTGGGTCAACGAATCTGTGCAGACCTTCACCGGTGTGCATGTAAGGGTTGTCGCTGACCACAACCAACTCGTTGTTAGCCTCTAGGTTGTCTAGCTGAATGCGAACGCCATCGGCAACAGAAAGATCTAGGTCCTTGCCGTTCAGGGTCACTCTGTGAACCTTCTTGGTGATTGCGTCAATGAAAGTTGAAGCTCCAACCTGGTTGCTGGTGAACTTAACGGTGGTGGTTGCCCCGAAGACTTCTTCACCTCGCATTAGATCTAGCTCAACGGTGTAAGAAGACACTTCCAAAAGCTCGGCACGCTCAGCGGCTTCGATTCGGGTGAGGTTTTCAGCAGGCATTACAACTCCTAGGTAAGGTTTATTTCAATAGCAACTAGCCTAGTATTGACCAACAACACTGCCAGAAGGTTTTATCAAGATGCGTATTCACATAGCCACCGATCACGCTGGATTAGAGCTCAGCCATTTTCTTATCAAGGAGCTTGAAGCAGCAGGCCACGAGGTCTTTGACCACGGGCCTAAAGAGTATGACCCGCTTGATGACTACCCGAGTTTCTGCATCCACGCCGCACTGGCTGTGAGATCAGATGAGCAGGCTGGCAATGAGGCTCTGGGCATTGTTTTGGGTGGTTCTGGCAATGGGGAACAGATTGCTGCCAATAAGGTTCATGGAATTAGAGCGGCTCTAGTTTGGAACCTCGACACAGCCAAACTAGCTCGTCAGCACAATGATGCCAACGTGGTGGCTGTTGGAGCGAGACAGCATTCTCAAGAAGAAGTTCTCGAACTAATCAAGGCATTTATTGCCGAACCTTTTTCTCAGGACGAAAGACACATCAGAAGAATTGGCAAGATCGCAACTTACGAACAAACTTCAGAAATTCTGTAAGGAAAAACAAAACCTAAATGCCTGAGGGTCACTCCGTTCAAAGACACGCTAATGAGTTCAACAAGAAGTTCAAAGGCAAGATAGTTCACGTTGATTCACCCCAAGGTCGTTTTTCTTCAGAAGCCAAACTCATTGATGGACAAAAGCTTTTAGGTGCCAAAGCTATCGGCAAACAACTGTTCTTGAATTTTGATAACGGTTTAACCTGCCGAATTCACTTAGGTATTTATGGCAAGTGGAGATTTGTTGAAGGCATCGATAAAGTTCTTTACGGACAGGTTCGAGCAAGATTCTTCAATGAAGAATTTCTAGCTGATCTTCGTGGCCCAACTATCTGTGAAGTTATCGATAGAAAAGCTGTCAAGGTAATTGAGAATCGCTTAGGTCCAGACCCCACGAATACAGATCCAAAAGGTTTGCAAAAGCAAAGATTCATAGACCGAGTTTCTAGCTCGTCGAGCCCAATCGGTATTTTGCTAATGAATCAAGAAGTCATTAGCGGCATTGGAAATGTCTATCGTGCCGAGATTCTGTTCCGAGCTCAAATAAGCCCGCACGTTCCTGGCAAGTCATTGACTATTGAACAAATTGAAGATATTTGGACTGATTCGGTGAAGCTAATGAAGGTCGGGGTGGCCACCGGATTTATGACGACTAGGGAAGATCGCCTCAAAAAGAGGACTAAGAAGGCTGATCGCAACTATGTCTATAAGAGGGAAGGGCAGAAATGCCTGCGTTGTGAGGGATTGGTCCAAATAGAACTAATGGCAACCAGGAAGCTTTATTGGTGCCCTGGTTGCCAGTTCTAAGCCTGTTTCTAGGCTCTGTGGAGCGGGTGACGGGAATCGAACCCGCACAATCAGTTTGGAAGACTGAGACTCTACCATTGAGCTACACCCGCAAATGTTGATTTGTTTCTGCTCTCATACATTCTATGGGTTAGTATTACGGAGGTTGTTTTGTTTTGAAGAAATTCAAGATAAAAACCACCGGGGTGTAGCGTAGTGGCTAGCGCGCCTGCTTTGGGAGCAGGATATCGCAGGTTCGAGTCCTGTCACCCCGACCATTTTTGTAAAAAATAGGTCGGCTAATGCCGACCACGTCTAATGGAGCCACTAGTGAAAACCACTGTTGAACGTCTAACCCCGACCAGAGTAAAGCTAAACATTGAGGTAACTCCAGAAGAGTTCAAGCCAAGCCTCGATCACGCATACGAGCACATTGCCGAGAGCGTAAACATTCCTGGTTTCCGTAAGGGCAAGATTCCTGCTGCAATCCTTGACCAAAGAGTTGGTCGTCCAGCTATCTTGGCTCACGCAATCAACGACGGTCTTGACAGCATTTATCGTCAGGCAATTGAAGCTGAAAAACTTCGTCCACTAGGACAGCCTTCAGCTGACATCAAGCAGTCACCAGATGAGAAGACTTTCGCAGGCAACCTAGTTGTTGAAATCGAAGTTGAAGTTCGTCCTGAAATCAAACTTCCTGAGTACAAGGGTTTGAAAGTCAAGGTTGATGTAATCAAGGTTGACGCTGCAGAAGTAGATGCTGAAGTTGACCGTCTACGTGCACGCTTTGGAACTCTAACTACAGTTGATCGCCCAGCTGCAAAGGGTGACTTCACCTCAATCGATTTGATTGCAAGTGTTGACGGCAAACAAATTGACCAGGCACAAAACATTTCTTACGAAATCGGAAGCGATTCACTTCTAGATGGAATTGATGACGCTCTAGACACTCTTACCGCTGGTGAGACAACAACTTTCAAGAGCAAACTTGTTGGTGGCGAAATGGCAGGACAGGAAGCTGAAATCACAGTTACCCTAAACGCTGTTAAGGAACGCGAACTTCCAGCACTTGATGATGCATGGGCTCAGATGGCTAGCGAGTTTGACACCGTTAAAGATCTAAAGGCGGGTCTAGAAGATCAGATCAAGAAGTCAAAGTCATACACTCAGGGTCTTCAGGCAAGAGAGCTTCTAACTGAAGAACTTCTAAAGCTTGTTGATGTTCCTGTTTCTCAAGAACTAATCAATGCAGATGTTGAGCGTCACCTTGAAGGTGAAGGCCGCCAGGCTGACGACGCCCACCGTGCAGAAGTAATCGTTGAGTCAACAAAGTCTTTCCAGGTTCAGATGTTGCTTGATGCAATTGCTGAAAAAGAAGAGGTTAGAGTCAACGAGAACGAGTTGCTTCAGTACCTAATGCAGGCAAGCCAGTCATACGGCATGGACCCGAACGAGTTTGTAAAGGCTGTAGACGAGCAGGGTCAGATCCCTTCATTCGTAGCTGAAGTTGCTAGACGTAAGGCTCTATCAGTTGTTCTAGAGGCTGCAAAGGTCACTGACAGCGATGGTAAGGCCGTTGATTTAGCTGAATTCACTAAGACTGATGATGGCTTCACACCTGAGAACCACGAAGGTCACGACCACGACTAATTAGGCAATCTTTGCCTGTGGCGAACATGAGAATGTTTTTAGGTGTTCCTCGGTTATCTTGATTATGCAAAACAGATTAGAGGAGCAGTAAATGCCTGAACACAACCAACAGAGTAACGTCTTCGAGAGACTACTCAAGGACCGCATTATTTGGCTAGGCGACGACGTTCGCGATGACAACGCCAATGAGATTTGTGCCAAGATGCTCCTGCTAGCAGCAGAAGACTCAACCAAGGACATCTTCCTCTACATCAACTCTCCAGGTGGATCTATCACAGCTGGTATGGCAATCTACGACACCATGCAGTACGTACCAAACGATGTTGTAACTGTTGGCATCGGAATGTGTGCTTCGATGGGTCAGTTCCTACTCACTTCAGGAGCTAAGGGTAAGAGATTTATTACTCCTAACACTCGTGTTCTTCTTCACCAACCAAGTGGTGGTTTCGGTGGAACAGCTGCAGACATTCAGACACAGGCCTTCCTAATCAACGACATGAAGAAGAAGCTTGCTGCAATCACTGCAAAGCAAACAGGCAAAACCGTTGACCAGGTAATGGCAGATGGTGACCGTGACCGTTGGTTCACAGCTCAAGAAGCATTGGAATATGGCTTCGTTGATCACATTCAAGAATTTGCGTCTGTTTCAACCGGCGTAGGCAAGAAGTAAGGAAAAGAATAATGAATAGAGACAACATGCCAGAAGCTCGTTACATTCTTCCTTCTTTTGAAGAAAGAACTCCTTACGGTTCACGATACCTAGACCCATACACAAAGCTTTTCGAAGACCGCATCATTTTCCTTGGTGCTCAGGTAGACGACGTAAGCGCTGATGACATCATGGCCCAGCTTCTAGTTCTAGAAAGCCAAGACCCTGATCGCGATATCACTATGTACATCAACTCACCAGGTGGATCTTTCACTGCGCTGACTGCGATCTATGACACCATGCAATACATCAAGCCTCAGATTCAAACAGTATGTCTAGGTCAAGCTGCATCTGCTGCAGCAGTTCTTCTTGCTGGTGGTGCTCCAGGCAAGCGTCTCGCTCTGCCAAACTCAACAATCTTGATTCACCAGCCAGCATCAGGTGGTGGCGGTCGTGGTCAGGCATCTGACATTGAGATTCAGGCAGCAGAAATCTTGAGAATGAGAGTTTGGCTGGAAGAGACCATCGCTAAGCACTCAAAGAAGACCGTTGAAGAAGTTAGCAAGGACATTGAGCGAGACAAGATCCTCACTGCCTCAGCTGCCCTTGAATACGGCCTAATTGACCAGGTTTTGACCTCTCGCAAGGCCTAAAAGCTCTATTTAGGCTTTATAACGATAAGCCGGTAATAAGACCTATGTCTTGGCACGTCTGTTAGTGTCGAAATAAGTTTTGTGCGAAACGGTAACTCTTTATTTGGAGGCTCGTTTGCGCATCTTTCTGCGTTATCTAACAGTGGTGTCGCTAAGCCTTGGCTTTTTAGGACTCACTTCAGTCACCAATGCTGCGACAGTCAGCTCCAGTATGACCAAGGTCAAGAGTTTCTCAGCAGTTGGATCAGATAAGGCAGTGACTCTCAAGTGGGCTAAATCTGTTAGCTCAGCGAAGTTCAAGATCAGTGGCTACCAAATCACTGCAACAAAGGGCACCTGGAAATCAATCAAGAAGGTTTCAGCTGCAACTACCACTTATAGGTTTACCGGCCTAACAAACAACTCTGCATACAAGTTCGTAATCTCTTCTTTCACAACCAAATACATCTCTGTTGGTGTTTCGATCACTGCAACTCCTAAAGCACCAATAAAAGAGAATGGGTTGGAGTTCGGTCAGCCTAGCGACATGTATCTGGGTGATCCAGATCAAACTCTTTATGGCAATGCCTTGAGCAGTGTGATTGTTTACACATCTCTAACGCCTGCAAAATGTACAGTTTCAGGAAACAAAGTAAAAGCACTTGCGCTAGGGGATTGTGTTCTGAGAGCTAGTTCTCCAGCAAGTTCTGGCTATAAAGCTGCGGTTCCTATAGATCGACTACTTTCCATAGCAACTCCGACCACTCCAGTTTCTAGAGTCTTACTTTGGGCTGATGAATTCAACGGTGCAGCAGGAAGTGCACCTGATGCCACTAAGTGGACTGCTGACCTAACCGATGGTTGTGGTGCTCCATATAACAATTGTGGCTGGGGTAACACCGAGAGACAGTACTACTTAGCTTCAAAGAACACTCACGATGGTTCCTCTCAAGGAAACCTAACTATCTCTGCTACTCGTCAAACAAACTCAACAAATTACAACTGCTACTTCGGCAAGTGTGAATGGTTGAGTGGAAAGATCACTACCTATAACAAGGTTGGCTTCACCTACGGATACCTCGAAGCAAGAATGAAGCTTTCGCCAGGACAAGGTTCATGGCCTGCTTTCTGGATGCTTGGAAACAATATTGCAACCGTCCCTTGGCCTGCATGTGGCGAGCTAGACATTATGGAATTCAAGGGAACCTACCCAACGGTTACCTATGGAACTGCTCACTATGCAAACAGTGGTGGAGGTCACACCTACAAGGGTTCGACTAAAGATGTTGGAGTAGATCTTTCACTTGACTATCACCGATACGGAATGATGTGGAAGCCAGACGAAGTTTCCTTCTACTTCAATGACGCGCTTGTTTACTCTCTGCAGAAATCAGAAACAGGTCTAACGCGTTGGCCTTTTGGTCCAAACGCCCAGGGCGTTGACCCGAGCTTCTATGCGATTTTCAATCTTGCAATGGGTGGACACTTCGGTGGTGCAATTGATCCAGCACTAAATTCTTCTTCTCTAAATGTTGACTGGGTGCGTTATTACTCAGTTGACGGACTTGGCAAGGTAAACCCTAGATAAAAACGCTTGTGCGAGCAAAAAACAAAAGGAAAGGCAACAAATGAACAAGACAGTAAGAAGAGCACTTACCGGTGCTTCCACTGCAATTGCCCTGCTATGCACAATTGCGATCCAACCAGCACAGGCTGCGTACACACCTCCTGTTGCAGGTACAAGCGTCATGAGAATGACTTCACCACTACCTGGACCGACTAACAGCGTAAACCTAACCTCAGATGCAAAAGGCAAATGGGATGCGTTTTATGGCAAGGGTCTAAATGCTCGAGTCATGTATGCCGATGTTAGAAGCAACGTAGTGCTTACTTTTAAGTACACCAATGCAGCCGGTGCTCCTTACGTAAACAGGACCGTCTACCTAATCGTTAACAAGAAATCTTCTTGTTCAAAGACCACTTTCTCAACGACTCAGCCAACTAACTACTCAGGCGGTAACAACAGACCAAGCCCGAATGCTATCGTTCGTGACTGGTGTGGAGATCAGCCTCAAATGGGTGCTGGTGAGACTGCTATTCAGGCAACCACAGATGCTTTCGGAAAAGCTACCTTCAACATGCAAAACTTCAGCATTACAGGCGAACAGTTCCCGGCAGCGCTGAACAAGCTCAACTCATACTCAAAGGGAATTCCTTGTGGCGATGACGTTATGTGCATGCAGACCACCATTGCTCCAAGCTTGTTCCCTCACCCAACTGAGGCTCAGGAAAGATACGAAGACAAGGACCTAATTTTCCTAGCGTTCGTAAACCCTAAAGTGACAGCCTCTGTTGCTTCCCAAAAGGCAAAAGCTGGAACCACAAAGACTCTAACTTTCAAGCTAACTAACCTAGCCAAGAAGCCAGTTTCAGGGACCACTGTAGTCTTCGAAACATTCGGTGAAGGTGGCCAGCCTCAAGAGTATTCAGTGATTTCGAATGCTCAAGGTATCGTCTCGGTCAAAGTCGCTGCGCCTAAGGGCACTGTTGGCCTGCAGGTAGTCAGGGCTAAGGTCTACGGGGCTCAGATTGGTACCGATTCCAAGATCTACTGGGGTAAATAGTAAATAACGCAAGTAAAAGAGCCAGGTGTTTATTCACCTGGCTCTTTTCTTATACCCATTGCCTACAGGGTTATGTCGCTACGGCTAGGTAGGCTTTATCCATGACTCGACTCAGTGAATCAGGGGACATGCTTAAGTGCAACTTCTGTTCTAAAACTCAGAAGCAAGTGCTGAAGCTAATTGCAGGCCCTGGCGTATACATCTGTAATGAGTGCATTGAACTCTGCAATGAGATCATTGAAGAGGAAATGGGGAAGACCCCCAAGCAAGTTGAAGACTTTGAATTACCTCGTCCAAAGGAGATCTTCGGATACCTTGAAGAATATGTAGTAGGACAAACTCAGGCTAAGAAGGCTCTTTCTGTAGCCGTTTACAACCACTACAAGAGAATTAGAGCAGTTGGCACTTTAACCAACTCAGGCAAGGCTCACGACTCAATTGAGATTGCTAAATCAAACATTTTGATGATTGGTCCTACCGGTTGCGGAAAGACCTATCTAGCTCAATCACTTGCTAAGCGTCTAAACGTTCCTTTTGCTGTTGCAGATGCAACTTCACTAACTGAAGCAGGTTACGTTGGTGAAGATGTGGAGAACATTCTTCTGAAGCTTCTTCAGGCAGCCGATGGTGATGTTAAGAGAGCCGAGCACGGAATCATTTACATCGATGAGATTGACAAGATCTCTCGCAAAGCAGAGAACCCTTCAATTACTAGAGATGTTTCTGGTGAAGGTGTTCAGCAGGCACTTCTAAAGATTCTTGAAGGGACAGTTGCCTCTATTCCACCTCAGGGTGGACGTAAGCACCCTCAGCAGGAGTTCATTTCTCTAGACACAACAAACATTCTGTTCATCGTTGCAGGAGCGTTTGCTGGTCTTGAATCAATCGTTCAGTCTCGCGTTGGTAAAAAGGGAATTGGTTTTGGTTCTGAAATCAGAAACAAAGAAGAAGAAACCGACATCTTTACTCAGGTTCAACCTGAAGATCTTCGTAAGTTTGGTTTGATTCCTGAATTCATCGGTCGTCTGCCTGTTTTGGCTGCGGTAACACCTTTGGACAAGGCAGCTTTGATTCAGATCCTCGCTGAACCAAAGAACGCTCTTGTGAAGCAGTACCAGAGAATGTTTGAGATTGATGGATTTGAACTTGAATTTGATCACGACGCTTTAGAAGCAATCGCGGAAGAAGCTATCAAGCGTGAAACTGGAGCGAGAGGTCTTCGTTCGATTCTTGAAGAAACTCTGGGTCAAATCATGTTTGAAATTCCAGGAAGCCCAGTTCAAGGTCTTGTAAGAATTACCAAGGCTGTTGTTGAAGGAACTGAGCAGGCAGTTGTCACTCCAATGAAGGCTTCAAGACAAGAAAAGTCGGCCTAGTAATTGGCATCAAAAGCCTCTGATCTAAAAGCTCCCATAATCGCTGGTACGGTTGCGAGCGTCACCGGAGTTGCCGCATCAACCGCAATTTACCTGAGTGCTTGTGTAGCCATTGGAGCAACCAAGGAACAATCAGTTTCGATGATTGCCTTACTTCTCGTGGTCTATGGTCTGCTTTCCATAGTTTTGAGCTGGCGTTTCAAGATGCCAATATCGATTGTTTGGTCAACTCCAGGTGCAGCTCTTCTTGCTGGCTCTTCGGTATCAGGAATTGGTTTCAACAACGTAATGGGCGGCATTCTAGTCTGCGGTGTTTTACTCGTGCTTACTGGGTTATGGCCAAAGCTCGGCGAACTAGTTTCAGCAATTCCAAAATCAATCGCTAGCGCTATGTTGGCTGGCGTTATCTTTAGCTTTTGTGTAGCACCTTTTGCTGCTAGCGCGGAGTATCCACTTCTGGTCTTGCCAGTGATTGCTACTTGGCTAATTCTTTACTGGTTAGCACCGGTCTGGGCATCACCGGTAGCAATTGTCTTGGCGTTCACTCTTATCGGATTGAATCAAGGTCTCACAGTGTCGGCTTCCGACTGGTTTGTAACTGTAAATTATGTGCAACCTGGATTCAATTTGGCTTCAATCTTTACTATTGCTTTGCCTTTGTATCTAGTTACTATGGCTGCTCAAAACGTCCCTGGTATTGCCATTATGAAGTCTTACGGCTATCAAGTTCCGTTCAGAGCGGTCCTCACAACAACCGGAGCCGCAACTGTCGCTGCATCTTTCTTCGGTGGCTATGTAATGAATCTTGCGGCTATTACGGCTGCACTGAATGCCAATGAGCAAGCCCATAAGGATCCGTCTAAGCGTTGGATTGCTTCAGTTAGCGGTGGAGTTGTTTACTGCATCTTTGCCGTCTTCACAGGCTTCGCTGTGGCATTTGTTTATCAAACACCGAGAGATCTTTTGCTCGCAGCAAGCGGTCTTGCCTTGCTGCCAACAATCATCAATGCTTTCAATGTGATGGTTGAAACTGCGAAGGAACGACTACCAGCGGTAATCACATTCCTAGTAGCCTCCAGCGGCATTGCCTTCTACTCAATTGGAGCAGCGTTCTGGGCCATCTTGGCTGGTCTTGCAGTAATTCAACTCTTCAAACTGAAGAAGCCTCAAAGAGCCAAGGTTTAGAGCAAACCTCTGCGCTTTAGTAGCGGCTCAATAGTTGCATCTCGTCCTCTAAAGTTTCTAAACATCTGCATTGAGTTGATAGATCCACCTTGTGAAAGCAAAGTGTTTCTGAAGTGGTCACCATTTGCTCTGGTAAGTCCACCATTTTCCTTGAACCAATCAACTGTGTCAGCGTCTAGAACTTCTGACCAAATGTAACCGTAGTATCCAGCTGAATAACCACCGGCGAAGATGTGTGAGAAGTAGGTTGAACGGTATCTAGTTGGCACAGGAGAGTAGTTCAACCCGTAAGCCTCAATAGCTTTGGCTTCGAAGTCTTCAACATCTTCAACTGTTGCATCTGCATCTAGTGAGTGCCAAGCAAGGTCCAGGATTGCTGCTGCTAGGTATGAAGTTGTCGCATGTCCTTCATTGAATGCAGAAGAAGCCTTTAGGTTGTCCACCCACTCCTGAGGAACCTTTTCGCCAGTCTCATAGTGTCTTGCGTAGTTGTCTAATACTTCTGGCCAGGTTAGCCACATCTCGTTCACCTGTGAAGGGAATTCAACGAAGTCTCTTTCAACGCTGGTGCCAGAGAATCTCGGGTACTTCACATCAGAAAGAATTCCGTGCAGAGTATGACCAAACTCGTGGAACAAGGTTGTGATTTCGTCATAGGTCAGAAGTGTTGGTTGACCAGCTGGTGGCTTAGGAACATTAAGGTTGTTCACAACAACCGGAAGTTGACCTAGAAGGTGGTTCTGATCTACTAGGTTGTTCATCCAAGCACCACCTCGCTTTGAATCGCGTGTGTAGAAGTCTCCGATGAAGAGAGCTAGCTTTGAGCCGTCTTCATTGAATACCTCGAATGCACGAGCATCTGGGTGGTAAGTAACGATGTCTTTGCGTTCCTTGAAGGTGATTCCAAAGAGCTTGTTAGCAGCAAAGAAAACACCATCTTGAAGAACTCTCTCAAGTTCAAAGTATGGACGCATCGCTGAGGTATCTAGGTTGTATTTCTCTAGACGAACTGCTTCTGTGTAGAAGTCCCAGTCCCATGACTCAAGAGTGAAGTTTTCACCGCATGCTTCAATAGCCTTCTGAAGATCCGCACCTTCTGCTCTTGCATTTCTAACTGCAGCTGGTGCAATCTGCTTCAGCATCTTGTGGACGTTCTCTGGGTTCTGAGCGTTACGGTTCTGAAGTACGTGCTCAGCGTGTGTCTTCACACCAAATAGTTCTGCTCTTTTGGCACGTAGCTTTACAATCTCCAAGATAACTTTGCGATTGTCTTTCACGTCACAATTACCCTTGAGAAGTGAGTTCTTCATCACACGCTCGCGAAGTCCGCGGTTCTTCATGCTTGATAGAAGTGGGTGACCGGTGAAGTTAACCATGCCAACTAGCCACTTACCTTCAAGGCCTCTAGCCTTTGCAGCAGCTGCACATGCAGCAATTTCGTTTTCTGAAAGACCCTCTAATTCAGCTACATCATCAACAACAACACCTAGGTCGTTTGTGTCAGCCAGAAGGTTCTTTCCGAATAGGGTCTCCAGCTTAGAGAGCTCTTCGTTTAGATTGGTTAGTTCTTCACGCTGAGCATCGGTTAGATGAGCACCTGCGTGAGTAAAGTCTCTGTAGTAACGCTCTAGCAGCCAAGCGTCTTCATTGTTTAGCTCCAATGAATCACGGTTGCTGTATAGCTCTTTGATTCTGCCGAATAGATCCTGGTTCAATGCAATCGCATCTGTGTGGGCTGAAAGCTTAGGGGCTAGTTCTTCTTCAATCTCATCTAAACGATCTGTTGTGTCGCTTGAAGACTTGTTATAGAAAACGTTCAGGACTCGCTGCAACATCTGTCCGCTGCGTTCAAGAGCAACAATGGTGTTCTCGAAGGTTACTTCTTCTTGCTTGATGATTTCTTGAATCTCATTAAGCTGCTCAGCACAACCAGCGTGGAAAGCTGGGGCGTAGCTCTCATCGTTGATGCGAGAGAAGTCTGGCATCTCATACTCAAGAGTTGAACGTAGGGCAAATGGGTTTTCGTTTTCAAAGGTCATGACCAAAAGCCTAGCCTTCTAGAAGGTGCCCCAATTAGAAGTTTGCCGAAAAGTTATTCAGCAGGTGCTAGAACAACCTTGGTAACAGCGAGCTCTTCACCAGGAACCATGACAAGCTCAGCAATACGCCCAGCAGCCTTTAGATCAGGGGAGAGTAGCTCAAGGCGAGCAATGAGATCCTTAGGTGCAACCAAGTTAGCGGAGAGGACATCAGCCTTCATAGAAGCCTTAGCATCGCTCTTTGCCTTACGAGTTCCAAACAGAGCTTGGGAAGCCAATGGCAAAAGGTCAAGGTTTGCTGAATCTAGTCCTTGAACTAGTTCAGCCTCAGTTGGCCATGAGCTTCTGTGGATTGAACCCTTGCCAACCTGCCACCAAGACCAAACCTCATCTGTTGCAAAAGGTAGGAATGGAGCAAATAGGCGTAGAAGAGTTAGCAGAGCTTGACGAAGGGCTACCAGTGCTGATGCTTGCTCGTCAGAGTTGAAGCCACCTTGACCGTAGGCACGTTCCTTGACTAGTTCTAGGTAGTCATCGGTAAAGTTCCAGAAGAACTTCTCAGCTAGCTCTAGAGCCTTGGTGTGGTCATAGTTTTCAAATGCAGTTGTTGCATCTCTAACTACTTCAGCAAGGTTGAGAAGAAGACTCTGATCGATAGGTTCTGTCACCTTTGCATCTGCTGCTGGAGCTTCAAAGCTCAATACAAACTTTGCAGCGTTTAGAACCTTGATTGCTAATCTTCTACCGATCTTCATCATTCCGGTGTCAAAGGCAGCATCAGTTCCTAGACGAGCAGAAGATGCCCAGTAGCGAACAGCGTCAGAAGAGTGTTCAACTAGCAGATCGTTTGGTGTAACAACGTTGCCCTTTGATTTAGACATCTTCTTGCGATCTGGATCAAGAATCCAGCCTGAGATACCAGCATCAGCCCAAGGCAATATTCCGTGCTCCTGTTGAGAACGAAGAACAGTTGAGAACAACCAGGTTCTGATGATGTCTTGTCCCTGTGGGCGAAGTGAGTATGGGAATACCTTGGCAAACTTCTCTGGGTCATCTAACCAACCACCAGCTAATTGAGGTGTTAGGGATGAAGTTGCCCAAGTGTCCATAATGTCTACTTCACCAATGAATCCGTTCGCTACACCGCGCTGTGACTCTGTGTAACCTGCAGGAACATCTGTTGAAGGATCGATTGGAAGCAGTTCACTAGCTGGAACTAGTACTCTGTCGAAATCTGGTTGTGCGTTTTCATCAAGTGCATACCAAACAGGAATTGGCACACCGAAGAAACGTTGCCTAGAGATTAGCCAGTCACCGGTTAGTCCATTAACCCAGTTTTCATATCTAACTCTCATGAAGTCCGGGTGGAACTTTAGTTCCTTACCTAATTCAAGCAGTCGAGAACGAAGATCAGCATCGCGACCACCGTTTCTCACGTACCACTGTCTCGTAGAGACAATCTCTAGAGGACGGTCACCCTTTTCAAAGAATTTAACTGGGTGAGTAATTGGCTTAGGGTCGCCAACCATGTCGCCGGACTCTTGAAGTAGTTCAACGATTCTTGTCTTAGCTGAGAAGACTGTCTTGCCTGCAAGCTCTGCATAGATAGCAAGAGCTTCAGGAGTATTGATTACATCGGGAGCGGTTTCCAGAATGCGTCCATCCCAACCAATGATTGCTCGGTTAGGAAGATCTAGTTCACGCCACCAGATAACATCTGTTAGATCTCCAAAGGTACAGATCATTGCAATACCTGAACCCTTGTCAATCTGGGCAAGGCGGTGAGCAACCACTGGAACTTCAACTCCGAACAAAGGACTCTTTACTGTCTTTCCAAACAGAGCCTTGTAACGGTCGTCATCTGGGTGAGCAACTAGAGCCACACAAGCAGGAATAAGTTCAGGTCGTGTTGTCTCAATAAAGATTTTTCCGTCAGGACCATCAAAACCAATGCGGTGATAAGCACCTGGCTGGTCTCTATCTTCTAGTTCTGCTTGAGCAACGGCAGTTCTAAATGTGACATCCCAAAGAGTTGGAGCCATGGACTGGTATGCCTCACCTCGTGAGAGGTTATTTAGAAAAGCTTGCTGAGAAACTCTTTGAGCTGCAGGGGAGATGGTTTGGTAAGTCTGGTCCCAGTCAACTGAGATACCTAGCTGACGCCATAGAGCTTCGAACTGAAGTTCATCTTCAGCGGTTAGCTTCTCGCATAACTCAATGAAGTTCTTTCTTGAGATAGGAATCTGGTCTGCTGCCTTAGAAGACTTGTTGTCTCCACCTTCATAAGGAGGGGTGAAACCCTCGATGTATGGAAGTGAAGGATCGCAACGAACCCCGAAGTAGTTCTGAACTCGTCGCTCAGTTGGTAGACCATTGTCATCCCAACCCATCGGGTAATAAACCTCTTTGCCACGCATACGTTGGAATCTGGCAACAACGTCAGTGTGGGTGTAGCTAAAGACGTGTCCTACGTGCAGGGACCCTGAAACTGTAGGAGGAGGGGTGTCAATAGAGAAGACCTGGGACTTGTCCACGTCTCTTCTGAACTTGTAGGTACCATCGGTGTCCCAGGCTAATGCCCATTTCTCCTCTAGGCCTTCCACGCCTACGCGGTCAGGGGTTGAGGCTGGGGCTCTGAAATCAGGGTTTTCGTGGCTTGAGGTCACGTTGTGCTTCTCCAAAAAGTTAGGGTTCATTAAGATTAACATTGAGATTAGAACTTTTACCCCTAAACCCAGAGAGCAAGCCATGTATCCCAAAAATAATGGAGCTTCTTTTGGCATCCGCGACCAGGTCCCAGCTAGCCCATCGTTTCCTGCCATTGAAGAGTCAATCCTCGAGTTTTGGGCTAAAGACAAGACTTTTCAGGCCTCGATAGACCAACGCAAGGACGAAAACGCCCCTGAGTTCGTCTTTTATGACGGCCCTCCCTTCGCAAATGGTCTTCCTCACTACGGACACTTACTAACCGGTTATGCCAAGGACACTGTTCCTAGGTTCAAGACCATGCAGGGATTCAGAGTTGAAAGACGCTTTGGTTGGGACACCCATGGTCTGCCAGCTGAAGTTGAGGCAGAAAGACAACTAAAGATCTCTGGAAGACCTGAGATCGAGAAGTTCGGTATTGATAAGTTCAATGACTACTGCCGCACCTCTGTATTGAAATACACCAAGGAGTGGGAAACATACGTTACCCGTCAGGCTCGTTGGGTTGACTTTGAGAATGACTACAAGACTCTAGATGCTCCATACACCGAGAGTGTGCTGTGGGCTTTCAAGGAACTTCACAAGAAGGGTCTTATCTACGAAGGCTTCAAAGTTCTTGCATACTGCTGGAGATGTGAAACTCCTCTTTCAAACCATGAGCTTCGTATGGATGAGGATGTTTACCAAAACAGACAAGATCAGACAGTAACTGTTACCTTCCCAATTCTTGAAGGGCAGAAATTTGCTGGAGTAAAGATTCTTGCTTGGACAACAACTCCATGGACACTGCCAACTAACTTTGCTCTAGCCGTTGGTCCAGAAATTGAATATGCAGTTATCTACACTGAATCAGGGAAGTACCTCCTTGCTAAGTCACTAATTGGTTCACACCTAAAAGACTTTGGCTTTGAGGATATTGAATCTGCTAATGCAGCCATTGAAGAAACAGTCCTTGGTAAAGAACTAGCTGGAATCAAATACGAAAGACTTTTTGATTACTACGCTGATGAATCCAAGTTTGATGTGAAGAACGCTTGGCAGATCATTGTTGGTGACTATGTTGCTGACAGTGAAGGTACCGGTGTTGTTCACCAAGCACCTGCATATGGTGAAGATGACCAAAAGCTTTGTGAAGCAGCAGGAATTCCTGTTTATGTTTCAGTAAACGAACGTGGTGAATACAACTCGGTTATTACTGACTTTGTTGGTCAGCATGTGTTTGAGGCGAACAAGCCAATCACTCAAAAGATTAAAGACATGGGACGCCTTCTAAAGCAGGCAAGCTACGACCATCCATATCCACACTGCTACCGCTGCAAGAACCCTCTGATTTATAAAGCAGTGTCTTCTTGGTTTGTTGAGACAACAAAACTCAAAGACAGAATGCTTGAACTAAACCAGGAGATCAACTGGGTTCCTGAACACACTAAAGATGGTTCTTTCGGTAAGTGGCTAGAAAACGTTAGAGATTGGGCAATCAGTCGTAACCGTTTCTGGGGAGCTCCTATTCCTGTTTGGAAATCTACTGACCCGAACTATCCACGCATGGATGTTTATGGTTCTCTAGATGAACTAGAAGCAGACTTCGGTGTTCGTGTTGATGATTTCCACCGTCCAACTATTGATCACCTAACCAGAGTGAACCCTGATGACCCAACAGGTAAGTCAATGATGGTTCGAGTTCCAGAGGTTCTAGACTGCTGGTTCGAATCTGGTTCAATGCCTTTTGCTCAAGTTCACTACCCATTTGAAAACAGTGACTGGTTTGATTCACATTCACCAGGTGACTACATCGTCGAATACTCAGGTCAGACAAGAGGCTGGTTCTATACCCTGCACGTGCTATCAACAGCACTATTTGATAGACCGGCATTCAAGACAGCTGTGTCTC
>JBDLVB010000002.1:0-25570 GCA_039805005.1 Actinomycetota bacterium | reverse complement strand
TGCAAGATTGATTTCCTTGCCGATAATCTCATAACACTCTGCAGCAATCTTGGCGATCTCTTTATCAAGCTTCTTCATTAGCTTGGCCATGCCATCAGTGTCCAAAGTGATACCAGTGTGCTCCATCTTTGCAAGTGGGTTACTTGCTGCAAGTTCAACTTCTTTGTAGACGTTAGTTTGCTTGGACTTAGCTAAGACTGAAGTCAAACTTTGATTCAACTGGAACACATACCAAGCCAGTGCTGACATGTCTCTATCAGGCTGAACGACTTCGTCTGCAGATTCAGTGTCAAGCTGAACACCAAGGTATTCAGCAATCAGGTCTTCTGCAGAAAAACCTTTGCGTAGCGGATTGTCGATATAAGCCATGAGCATTGGATCATCTGAGATTCCAGAAATAGCTTTACCAGCGTTGAGCAAACTTCTCTCTGCAGCTTTTGCGTTGAAAACAATCTTTGGCTTAGCTGAGGAAATCCAAGTGTAGAAATCTTTATCAAACTCTCTAGCAGATAGTGAAGTACGAACACTCTGGTTGGCAATACCCGCTCCAAGAATGCTTTCATCTCCGAAATCAAAAACGACTGCACTCGGTTTTTGCGAGCCATAGATCTTTGCCAAAGCATCAGACTTACTCTTGGCTTCTTTAGGAAGAACAAGCTCTATTTGTGAAACAGTTTCTTCAACAACGATTTCTTCATTTGAAACAGGAGCAGAAGGCGCGCCTCCAGTGCCTTCAGCAACCCCAAGACCTCTGAGCACTCTTTCCAGTAGGGATCTGAAGTGCATCTTGGCGAAAGCTTCTCGCACTGCCCCTTCGTTTACTGGGCCGAGCGTGAATGCATCAAAGCTATAGCCGCAGTCGAGATCTCTAACTAAGTGGTTAAGCCTTCTGTTTCTAACTGCAAGCTCTCGATGCTCTCTGAGAGATTCACCAACTTTGCCGGGAATGTCATTCTCAGCCGCAAGAACTCCATCAAGATCACCATATTGCTGCAACCACTTGGCTGCAGTTTTCGGACCAACACCAGGAACACCTGGAAGGTTGTCGGAGGTCTCTCCAACTAGCGCAGCTAGATCTGGATACTGCTTGGCATGAATCCCGTATTTCTCTAGTACTGCCTCGTCAGTCATTCGGGCAAGATTCATTACACCTTTGACTGGATAGAGAATGGTCACATCATCCTGAATGAGTTGGAAAGTGTCTCTGTCACCTGAAACGATAAGGACTCTGTAACCGGCTGCCGCTCCTTGGTCCGCGAGGCTTGCGATAACGTCATCAGCTTCATAGTTCTCTCTTGAGAGAGTCAAGATGTTCATTGCTGATAGAGCTTCTCTAAGCAGTTCTGTTTGACCATTGAACTCTGGTGGCGATTCACCACGAGTGCCTTTGTATTCTGGGTACTCGTCCGTTCTGAATGAATGTCTTGAAAGATCGAAAGCAACTGCCAGATGTGTTGGTTTCTCGTTCTGCAGAATATTCAACATCATCGAGATGAAACCATGAACTGCGTTGGTGTGCTGACCGTCAGGGGTCTTAAAGGCATCTGGGCTCAGAGCATAGAAAGCTCTGAAGGCCAAAGAGTGACCATCTATTAGCAAAAGAGTAGGCTTGGTCTTGGTCATTTCAATAGCCTAACTTGACCTGAATAAAACATCCGCTAACAGGGCTATGAGGGATTTATGTCTTCTGAACTATCGCCGGAAATGGCCGAATGGATCGAAAAGCGCGGTTTGGGCGAACTGGCTGACCGTATGGGCATCAAGATACTTGCTTTGGATGGTACCCATGGAGTGGCAACTATGCCAGCAGAGGGAAACACCCAGCCTCTGGGAATTGTTCATGGCGGAGCGTATGTAGTCTTGGCTGAAACTTTGGGCAGCATGTGTGCAACTGTTGCTGCTGGGCCAAACCGTCACGCGGTAGGTATTGAAATAAACGCCTCACACACCAAGAGCTGTCGTGAAGGCGTTATTAGGGCCACAGCTAAGGCTGTGAGCATTGGAAGAAACCTAGCAACACATGAAGTTGCTGTTGAGGACGATCAGGGAAACAGGCTCTCAACCGTGAGAATTACTAACTTCTTGCGAGATAACCGCTAAGGCCTTTCAGCCAACTGCTCGATAACAGTTGTCGCAACTTGCTTCATTGACAATCTTCTGTCCATAGAGGCCTTTTGAATCCATCTGAAAGCCTCAGGCTCATTCAGTTTCATCTTCTCAGTCAGCAAACCTTTAGCACGATCAACAAGCTTTCTTGTCTCAAGCTTTTCGCTGATTTCATCAACTTGACTCTCTGCAGCGGCCATACGTTCGTGCAATGACAAAGCGATACGAAGCGCAGGAATAAGGTTGCTTGGATTGAAAGGCTTGACAACGTAGCTATAGACACCGGCTTCGCTAGCTCTCTCGACTAGATCAGGCGAACTAAACGCTGTTAAAAGTACAACAGGAACCTTGTGCTGAGCCAGAATCTCTGCAGCCTGCAGACCATCAGTTCCAGGCATCTTGATGTCCATTAGAACAAGCTGTGGCTTTAGTTCAAGAGCGAGTCTTACTGCCTCTGCCCCATCGCCTGCCTGACCTATAACGTCGAACCCAGATTCTTTTAGGGTTTCAACAATATCTAGGCGGATGATTGCCTCATCTTCAGCGACTAATACGCTAGGACGGGCGAGTTCATTCATACCAATAGATTACTGCGACAAACAGAAATCTTTGGAATGGTTTAGACTTTTCATCGTTACTTGCCGAAGTGGCGAAATGGCAGACGCGGAGCACTCAAAATGCTTTGCTCGAAAGGGCGTGTGGGTTCGACTCCCACCTTCGGCACCAAAAGAGAAAACCCCCAAAATGTTTGGGGGTTTTTCTTTATCTTGCGTAAGCCGGAGCTGCTCCGTTGATTGCATCGCCAACTCGGTGAACTCGAAGTGAGTTCGTAGAGCCTGGGATGCCTGGTGGAGTTCCAGCGACAACAACTACTTCGTCGCCAACCTTGGCAATGCCCTTACCGATAAGAATTTCATCAACCTGATGCATCATCTCGTCGGTGTGCTTTACTTCCTCAACCAGGTGGACGTTTGATCCCCATACAAGTGACAAACGACGCTGAGTTTCCGCAGAAGGTGTGAAAGCGATGGTAGGAATCTCGTGACGAAGACGTGAAACTCTTCTCAGTGAATCTCCGCTTTCTGTGAAGACACAGATGAACTTTGAACCGAGCAGTTCAGCAATCTCAGCTGCAGCAAGAGTCACAGCTCCACCGTGGGTGTGTGGCTTTGTTCCTAGCCCTGGGATTCTGCTTAGACCATTGTCTTCAGTTGATTCAATGATGCTAGCCATTGCTGCAACAGTTTCGACTGGGAATTCACCAACAGAAGTCTCACCTGAAAGCATTAGACAGTCTGCTCCGTCAAGAACAGCGTTTGCTACGTCGCTAGCTTCAGCTCTAGTTGGTCTAGAAGCGGTGATCATTGACTCAAGCATTTGAGTTGCAACGATAACAGGCTTTGCCCAGCGTCTAGAAAGTTCAATGGCACGTTTCTGCACCAAAGGAACCTGCCAGAACGGAAGCTCAACACCTAGATCTCCACGAGCGACCATGACGCCGTCGAAGGCATCGATGATCTCTTCAAGAGCTTCAACTGCTTGAGGCTTTTCAATCTTTGCAATTACTGGAAGGAACTTTCCTTCCTCTTTCATAATCTCGTGAACTCTAACGATGTCAGATGCGTTTCTAACGAATGACAGAGCAATCATGTCTACACCTAGACGAATTCCCCAACGAAGGTCATCTTCGTCTTTCTCGCTCAAGGCAGGAACGTTAACAGCTACTCCAGGAAGGTTGATTCCCTTGTTGTTGCTAATAACTCCAGGAACCTCAACGACTGTTGTTACAGACTTGTCGTCTACGGCTGTAGCTCTAAGACCAACTTTTCCGTCGTCGATCAGTAGAACGTCGCCTACCTTCACATCGCCTGGAAGGCCTTTGAAGGTTGTGGAACAAATGTTTACATCACCTTGAATGTCTTCGATTGTGATGGTGAAAGTTGCACCTTTAACAAGAGTTACAGGTCCATCAGCAAATCTTCCAAGACGAATCTTTGGACCTTGTAGGTCAACGAAGATTCCGAGAGGCTTGTTTAGATCAGCTGCTACTTGACGGACTAGATTGTAGATACCTTCGTGCACGTCATAACTACCGTGACTTAGGTTCATTCTCGCAACATCAACACCCGCTTCAACAATTGCTTTGATGCTGTCATAGGTAGACACTGCAGGTCCTAGGGTCGCAATGATTTTCGCGCGTCTCATATTTTCCTTTGTTATTGCTGTTCGTTTACTAGCCTACCGAAGGGTTAGGCGTGAATTCCTACGTCAGTTGGTTTGACAGGCGCTGGCAGAGAGGTTGAACCCTCTAGATACTCGTCAATTGCTGCTGCTGCAGCTCTTCCTTCAGCAATCGCCCAAACAATTAGGCTTGCTCCCCTACCCGCATCTCCAGCAACAAAGACACCATCGATGTTTGTCGCATACTTCTGATTACGTGCAAGGTTGGACTTCTCGTCAGTCTCAACTGACTTAGATTCAACCGAAATGTTTGAATCCGGACCTGTGAAGCCTAGGGCTAGAAGAACTAGATCGGCTTCGATAATTGTTTCTGTTCCTGCTTTAGGGACGCGACGACCCTCTACAAACTCTGTTTCCGCAACTTCAATGCCTGTGACTTTGCCGTTTTCACCAATGAAACGAACGGTGTTTGCAAGGTACTTGCGCTCACCAAATTCTTCATGGGCACTTGCAACCTCAAAGAGGTTTGGGAAAGTAGGCCAAGGCTGGTTCTCAGTTCTCTCGGTAGGTGGTTGGTTACCAATAGCAAGAGTGGTTACTGAAATAGCACCCTGGCGAGTAGCGGTACCAAGACAGTCGGCTCCAGTGTCTCCTCCACCAAGAATTACTACCTTCTTGCCACCAGCAAGAATCTGATCTTCAACTTCAAAACCTGACACAACCTTGTTTGCTTGAGTTAGGTAGTCCATCGCAAAGTGGACACCTTCTAGTTCTCTTCCTTCAATGTTCAAATCTCTAGGCTTAGGCGCACCGGTTGCTACTAGGACAGCTTCATATCTTCTGAAAAGATCATCCCAAGTTATGTCGGTACCAATTGAGACACCTGTTCTAAAACGTGTGCCCTCTGCTTCCATCTGCTCCAGACGGCGATCAATGTGATACTTCTCCATCTTGAAATCAGGAATACCGTATCGAAGTAGCCCGCCGATCTGAGCATCCTTCTCATAAACAGCTACAGTATGACCAGCTCTAGTTAGCTGTTGTGCTGCGGCTAGCCCAGCAGGACCAGAGCCAACGATTGCAACAGTCTTTCCAGTCATGCGCTCTGGGGCGTGTGCTTCAACCCAGCCCTTATCAAAAGCTTGTTCAATGATGGAAGCTTCAATCTCTTTGATGGTTACTGCTGGCTGGTTGATGCCAAGTACACAAGAGCTCTCACAAGGAGCTGGACAAAGCTTTCCAGTGAACTCTGGGAAATTGTTTGTGGCGTGCAATCTCTCGATCGCTGACTTACCATCTTGACGCCAGGTCAGATCATTCCATTCAGGAATAAGGTTTCCAAGTGGACATCCGTGGTGACAGAAAGCGATACCGCAGTCCATACATCTACCGGCTTGATTCTTCAGAACCGCAGGATCAGTTGGCTCGTAAACTTCTTTCCAGTCTTTGATGCGAACTTCAATTGGTCGTCTCTTTGCGGTCTCACGCTCAGTGACTTTTAGAAAGCCTCTAGGATCTGCCATTTACACTCACCTCCAGAATTCTTTGCCAGACTTCACTACCATCTAGGTCTTCACCGTTGAGAGTGGCAGCCGCTTGTATCTTCTTAACATTTGCATAATCTCTAGGCAGAACCTTGGTGAAATCAGCCTTCGCTTGTTCGAAATCACTCAGTAGTGATGCTGCCAACTTGGAACCAGTTTCAACTACGTGTCTTTCCAAAAGGGACTGAACTAGCTGAGCATCAGCGTCGTCAAGTGGTAGAAGATCTAGTTCGCCATCAGTAAGAGCACTGTGGTTAACCAAATCAGCACGCAGCTTGTAGACATATGCGACACCACCGGACATACCTGCGGCGAAGTTCTTTCCAGTTCTACCAAGAATCAAAGCTGTTCCACCAGTCATGTATTCAAGACCGTGGTCGCCAACTCCCTCAACTACAGCAGTGGCACCTGAGTTTCTTACTAAGAATCTCTCACCTACGATTCCGCTGAGGAACAAACTTCCGCTAGTAGCACCATATCCAATTACGTTTCCTGCAATAACGTTCTGTTCCGCTGGGAATACAGAGCTCTCAGATGGCTTGACCACAATAGTTCCGCCAGAAAGACCCTTACCCACATAGTCGTTTGAATCACCGGAGATAGTCAACTTGATACCGCTTGGAATGAATGCTCCGAAGGACTGACCAGCAGAACCTGCAACTCTGATGTCAATTGTTGCTTCAGGAAGACCCGCAACTCCATAGCGCTTAGTCACTTCGTGACCCAACATAGTTCCAACAGCCTGGGCTGTGTTGTTGATTGGCAGATCAATTACAACCTGCTGAGCGTCTTCCAATGCTGAAGAAGCAAGTTTAATCAACTGGTGGTCAAAGTGCTTGTCCAACTCGTGGTCTTGGTATGTGAATCTACGTAGTGGACCTGTGTTTGGCTTTGGAGCAGAAAGAATTGGAGTCAGGTCTAGTCCGTCAGCCTTCCAGTGTGAGATTGCTCGGTTCGCATCTAGAAGTTCACTGTGCCCAATAGCTTCGTCAAGTGATCTAAAGCCAAGTGCAGCTAGGTACTCACGAACCTCTTCAGCTAGGAACATGAAGAAGTTGACTACGTGTTCGGCTTGTCCAGTGAATCTTGCTCTCAGATCTGGGTTCTGTGTTGCAACACCAACAGGGCAAGTGTCAAGATGACAGACTCTCATCATTACGCAACCGGAAACTACCAATGGTGCTGTAGCGAAACCAAACTCTTCAGCACCTAGAAGTGCTGCAATAACTACATCTCGACCAGTCTTCATCTGACCATCAACTTGCACGGAGACTCTGTCTCTTAGACCGTTAACCATGAGTGTCTGTTGTGTCTCAGCTAGACCAAGTTCCCAAGGTGTACCAGCATGCTTTAGAGAGTTGAGCGGTGAAGCACCAGTTCCACCATCGTGACCTGAAACCAGAATCACATCTGCTTTAGCCTTTGCAACACCAGCTGCAACAGTTCCGATACCTACTTGACTTACAAGCTTGACGTGAACACGAGCACTCGAGTTTGCTCTCTTCAAATCGAAAATTAGTTGCTTGAGGTCTTCGATTGAATAGATGTCGTGGTGCGGTGGTGGCGAAATCAATCCAACACCTGGAGTTGAGTGTCTAATATTAGCAATCCACGGGTAAACCTTGTTCGGCGGTAGTTGGCCACCTTCACCTGGTTTTGCTCCTTGAGCCATCTTGATCTGAATGTCGTCGGCGTGAGTTAGATACATGCTGGTCACACCGAACCGACCAGACGCTACCTGCTTAATAGCACTTCTTCTAGTTGGGTCTAATAGACGGCCAACCTCTTCGCCACCCTCACCGGTGTTTGATTTGGCACCGAGCATGTTCATTGCGATAGCTAAAGTTTCGTGAGCCTCAGGGGAAATGGACCCGTAGGACATCGCTCCGGTAGAGAATCTCTTTACGATTTCTGTTGCTGGTTCAACTTCATTCAGTGGAACAGCTGGACGGACACCTTCTCTGAGCAAGAAGAGCCCACGAAGTGTCATTAGTTGTTCAGCTTGATCATCAATCAGTTTTGTGTATTGCCTGAAGATGTCGAATCTCTTTGTCTTAGTTGCGTGCTGCAACTTGAAGATGGTCTCAGGGTTGAAAAGGTGTGGAGGACCCTCTCTACGCCATTGATACTCGCCACCGACTTCTAGTTGTTCGTGCGGACGAATAGCACGTTCAATCGGATAAGCACTTGAGTGACGTGTGGTGATCTCTTCAACGATTACTTCTATACCGATACCGCCAAGTTGGCTTGTGGTTCCAGTGAAGTATGCGTCAACAAACTCCTGGCTAAGGCCGATTGCTTCGAAACACTGAGCTCCAGAGTATGAAGAAACTGTAGAGATACCCATCTTTGACATGATCTTTAGAACACCCTTGCCGAGACCCTTGATGATGTTCTTGGTAGCCTGCTCGATGGTCACACCTTGGATGGTTCCATTTCTAACCATGAGTTCAACTGACTCAATTGCTAGGTAAGGGTTAATTGCTGCCGCACCATAACCAATCAACGCAGCAACGTGATGAACTTCGCGAACATCTCCTGCCTCAACGACAAGACCGACTTTAGTTCTGTTACCAGTTCTGATTAGGTGATGGTGAACAGCTGAGGTTAGTAGAAGTGATGGGATTGGCGCGAGCTCTCTGTTGCTGTCTCTATCCGAAACAACTACGAACTTGGCTCCTGCCGCAACAGCATCGTCTAGTTCAGTGCAGATTTCTTTCAGACGCTGGACCAAGGCATCTGCACCTTCGTCAACTCTGAACAATCCCTTTACGATGTGAGATGTTCCAATGCCTGAATCTTCGGCGAACTTGATCTTCGCGATTTCATCGTTTGTCAAAACAGGGAAATCTAGGACAACCATCTGAGCGTGCTCAGGTGTCGCTGATAAGAGGTTCTGCTCAGGACCGATGCCGACTCCCAATGAGGTAACGATCTCTTCACGGATGCTGTCCAAGGGCGGGTTGGTTACCTGAGCGAATTGTTGGACGAAGTAATCAAACAAAAGTCTTGGCTTGTCACTCAAGGCAGCGATAGGAGTGTCAGACCCCATTGCTCCAAGAGGTTCTGCTCCAACCTTTGCAATTGGTGCAACGAGGATTCTTAGATCTTCCTCTGTGTAACCGAAAGTTCTTTGACGTCTTCCGACTGAACTCTTTGTGTAAGCAACGTGTTCACGTTCTGGAAGATCTTTGAGCTTGATGCGGTTCTCTTCTAGCCACTTACCCCAAGGCTCAGCAGCAGCAATCTCTGCTTTAATCTCAGAGTCGTCAATCAATCTTCCCGAAGCTGTGTCGGCTAGGAACATACGTCCAGGCTGCAATCTTCCCTTGCGAACAATGCGACTAGGTTCGATGTCAACAACTCCGATTTCAGAAGCTAGAACTACCAAGCCATCTTCAGTGACGATGTATCTTCCAGGACGAAGACCGTTTCTATCAAGAGTTGCACCAACAAGATCACCATCAGTGAAGATCACTGCCGCTGGTCCATCCCAAGGTTCCATCAACATTGAGTGATACTCGTAGAAATCACGGAGTTGTGGATCCATGTCTGTTTGCTTTTCCCAGGCTTCAGGAATCATCATCATCATCGCGTGAGGTAGAGATCTGCCTGATTGAACAAGAAGTTCAAGTACTTCATCGAATGAAGCAGAGTCGCTACCTCCGGGGGTGATGATTGGTTTAAGTTCATCTATGTTCGGAAGCGCTGGAGAAGATAGTCGTGACTCTCTGGCCTTCATCCAGTTTCTGTTTCCCTTGACAGTGTTGATTTCACCGTTGTGGGCAATCATCCTGAATGGATGAGCTAGAGGCCATGATGGGAAAGTGTTAGTTGAGAATCTCGAGTGAACTAGAGCAAGTTTGGATTCAAATTTCTCATCACTTAGATCTGGGAAGAATGGCTCTAGCTGAAGAGTTGTAACCATACCTTTGTAGACAATAGTCTTTGCAGACAATGATGGGTGGTAAACAGAAAGTTCACGCTCTGATCTATTGCGAAGGAAGAACAGCTCACGTTCAAGTGCTTCGTTAGAAATTTCTTTACTAGACGCGACGAATACTTGAACAATCTGAGGCATTGCATCTCTTGCTAAGTCTCCAAGAACGCTCGGGTCAGTTGGAACTTGTCTAAGGCCAAGAAGAGCTAGTCCTCTATCTGCAGCCATCTTTGCAAATGATGCCTCGAAACTTCTGGAGTCATCGTCTAAACCAAGGAACACCAAGCCAGCACCATATGAACCTTGAGCTGGTAATTCGAATTCAACAACTGATCTGAAGAATGCGTCAGGAATTTGAGTGATGATTCCAGCACCGTCACCAGTGCCAGCGTCTGAGCCAACAGCTCCTCGGTGCTCTAGGTTGCGAAGGGCGTTAAGAGCTGTGTCGATGATGTCGTGACCGGCTGTGCCTCGAAGGGTTGCCACCATGGCCAAACCACAGGCATCTTTATCGCGAGCAGGGTCGTATAGCCCAGATGCTGCTGGAGCGGTGTTAAACCGCTCGAACGGCGACTGACCAGACATGACGAACTCCATTCAAAAAATGTGATGGGGACGGCAGTGGCCCTAGGGGTGGAAAGAGTCTATTTCTTTTCCGTTGACTCGGTCAATCCTACTTCAGACGCCTCAACATCGGTTGTTTGCTCGCTTTCAACAGTCTCAGTCGATTGCTGGGCAAGTTGCCTGTTATAGCGTCCTGGCAGGTATCCAGTGGTCTCGATGCCAGTGTGTCTAGCTCTTTGAATCATGAATAAGGCCAGTCCGACAAGGATTCCGGCTAGTGCTGAAATCTGGTTGGTTCTGAGCCCAAAGAACACGTCACTTGGGTCCAATCGGATGGATTCGATGAAGAATCTGCCGGTTGAGTACCACATTAGATAAGCAGCAAACATGCGGCCCCAGCGTAGGTTGTAACGCTTTTCAGCCAACAAGAGAACTGCAATGCCCAATAGTGACCACAGAGACTCATAGAGGAAGGTTGGGTGGAAAGCCAAGCCTTCTGGAAGGCCTAGAGGGTAGCTCTCGTTATAGCTTGGGATAAGGATTCCCCACGGCAGATCAGTTGGAGCCCCAAACAACTCGTTGTTGAAGTAGTTACCCCAACGACCCAGAGCCTGTGCTGCTAGGAGACCTGGCACTAAAGCATCAGCAAAACTGAGGAATCTAATTCCAGCAGACTGGATCTTCAGAGCCTTTATGTCAACTTGGCAGGCGATATAAGCACCAATTGAACCGAAGATGATTGCACCGTAAATCGCAAGACCACCCTCCCAAAGTCTGAACATGGCGGTCCAATCCTTGCCAGGACCAAAATAGTCGTTCAGATGGGTTGCCACGTGGAACAGTCGCCCACCGATGATTCCCATTGGAACAGCCAAAATTGCGATGTCAATCGCGAGACCGGCTTCCATTCCCCTAGCCTTCATTCTTCCTGCTGTGAGAACAACTGCAACGATGATTCCAGCAAGAATGAAAAGCGCGTAGAAGTGAATTACTACTGGCCCAAGCTGAAAAGTCGAAATAGTTGGTGATGGAATTGCATTTAAGAATGACACTTAGTTACCGCCCTTTAATTGTTTAACTGCTCTTTCTAACTCTTCAACGCCACCGTCTCGGTAGGCCTTAATGAAAACGCTACCCACAATCGCACCGTCAGCGTAGGTATTTACTTCTGAAACTTGTTCAGCAGTAGAGATACCAATGCCAACACAAACAGGAACCTTGGTTGCTGTTGACTTCACACCAGAGACAACTCCCCTAGCTTTGGCGTCTAAATCTTCTCTTGCACCGGTGATGCCCATCGTCGAAACAGCGTAGATAAAACCTCTGCTCAAGCGTGCTACTTGATCCAACCTTGCTTGCGATGAAGAAGGAGTTGCCATGAACACTCTGTCCAATTCCAATTCGTCTGATATGTTCAACCAGTCTGCTGCCTCATCAGGAATTAGGTCAGGAGTAATTAGACCTGCTCCTCCTGCAGCTTTTAGATCTCTCGCAAATCTTTCTACGCCGTACTGCATGATTGGATTCCAATAACTCATGACTAGAACTGGAGTGGAAACTCTGGAAGTGATTTCCTTCAATAGATCAAAGAACATGCTGAGCTTAAAGCCATTAGTTAGTGCTTCTTCAGTAGCCACTTGGATCACTAGCCCATCCATAACCGGATCGCTATAAGGAATCCCTAGCTCCAAGATGTCGATGCCAGACTCACACATAGCAACACAGGCTTCAACTGATGCGTCAACGGTTGGGTAACCAGCTGGGAAGTAACCAATCAGCGCTGACTCGCCTTTTTGGTCGAGTGTGTTTAGTAGAGTCTCTGTCTTACTCATCGTCTCTAACCTAAGAATCCAAAGTATTTGCCGACGGTTTCCATGTCTTTATCTCCACGGCCGCTCAAGTTTAGAAGTACAGAAGAACCAGGCTTCAAAGTCGAACCATACTTAATGACACCTGCCAACGCGTGAGCAGTTTCGATTGCAGGAATAATACCTTCTGTTTGGGATAGAGCCTTCAGAGCTTGCATTGCTTCATCATCGCTAATCCCGAAATACTGAGCTCTGTTTAGATCCTTCAACCATGAGTGCTCTGGCCCGACACCTGGGTAGTCAAGACCAGCTGAAATTGAGTGGCTTTCAACAGTTTGCCCATCTTCGTCTTGCAGCATGTAGCTCTTAGCTCCGTGCAAGACACCAACTCTTCCCTTACTCAAAGTTGCTGCATGCCTCATGGTGTCCATACCTTCGCCAGCAGCCTCGAAACCCCATAGGGCAACGTTCTCGTCATCTAAGAAGGCGTGGAACAAACCGATAGCGTTAGAACCACCACCAACGCAAGCAGTCACCACATCTGGCAGGAACCCGAAGTCATCCAGCATCTGCTGACGAGCCTCTGTACCAATTACTGAATGAAAGTCTCTAACAATGGTTGGGAAAGGGTGCGGACCAGCTACAGTTCCGAGCAGGTAGTGGGTGTCATCAACGTTGGCAACCCAGTCCCTGAGTGCTTCGTTAATTGCGTCCTTCAAAGTTCTAGAACCGGTTGTTACAGCAACAACTTCAGCACCTAGCAACTTCATGCGAGCTACATTCAAAGCTTGTCTTTGGGTATCAACTTCACCCATGTAGACCACGCACTCAAGACCAAAGAGTGCCGCTGCTGTTGCGCTAGCAACACCGTGTTGACCTGCACCAGTTTCAGCAATGATTCTCTTCTTGCCCATTCTCTTTGCGAGAAGTGCCTGGCCAATAACGTTATTGATTTTGTGAGAACCAGTGTGATTCAAATCTTCACGCTTGAGGAAGACTCTGATGTCCCCCGCTAATGCAGCAAACTTAGGCACCTCAGTAATGATGGAAGGTCTACCGACGTAAGTCTTGTTGAGTTCATCCAACTCTGCTGCGAATGTAGGGTCTGCCTTGGCTTTGGCATAAGTTTCCTCAAGCTGATCTAACGCAGCAATCAGAGACTCAGGCACAAACCTGCCTCCATACTCGCCGAAGTATGGGCCGTCCTGGTCCTGAAGCCTGGTTGTTGAAGTCATTGCTAAAGTCTAATCTTTCTGACTGAAGTGAATTCCTGAAGTAGCTCTGAAGCGTTACCGGTCACAAGAGCTTCACCAACCAGGACCATATCTGCACCAGCATTGGCATAAGCCTCAACATCTGGGGTGCTTCTAACAGCAGATTCTGCTACAGCGATGCAGTCTTTAGGTAAGAGGCTTGAAATCTCTTGGAAGAGGTTGCGATCAGTCTCAAAGGTAGATAAATCTCTAGCGTTTATCCCGATTAGTTTCGCTCCAGTGTCAATCGCTCTCAAAACTTCTTCACTGGAGTGAGTTTCAACAAATGGTGTCATCCCAAAGCTCTCTACGAACTTCACAAGGTGCTCTAATCTGCTCTGCTCAAGTCCAGCAACGATTAGAAGAACCAAATCAGCGCCATGAGCTCGTGCTTCAAGAACTTGCTGTTCCATTGAGACGAAGTCCTTGCGAAGGATGGGAATTGTCACTGCGTTTCTAACAGCAACTAGATCCTCAAGCGATCCCTTGAACTTGCGCTCCTCAGTTAGAACGCTGATCGCTGAAGCCCCTGCAGCTTGGTAGGTCTTAGCTAGTGCTGCTGCGTCTTTTATGGGTGCAAGATCGCCTTTAGAGGGACTGGCTCTCTTTATTTCAGCAATAACTTCAATTGTGCTTGTTTTACCGAAACTGGATAGGCAGTTGATTGCTGGATCAGCTTTGTTGACTAGAGATTCAAGATCGGTGATTGAAATTCGCTCTAGCCGAGCGAGAGCATCTGCCTCAGCTCCTGCGTAGAGATCTTGAAGCATTACTTCTTTGAGTTGGTTGAATTAATGCCGTAGCCAAGCTTTACAAGCACAGGCCCCATTGGAATGGAAAGAACTGTTAAAACGGTACCAATGACAACAAGTGAACCTTCAGGCAGGACGATGCCCAATGTTGCGACGCTCACGCCTAAAATCGCTGTTATTACAGCAGCCCAAGCTGCTACTGAGTTGCCGTGTCCTGGTTCGTTTTCGTGGTTGCTCATAATTACCCTTCCGCTCACAATCTTAACAAGTCTTGCTATCTCTCTTGCGTCAATTCAACTAATTGCTGCCAAATAGGGCGTTAGCTCTGTCAATTGAAGTGATCACAGCAGACATCTTGCTATTTGTCTCTTGGTATTCAGACTCAGGGACCGAATCAAGCACGATGCCTGCACCAGCTTGAACTCGAGCTATCCCATCCCTAATGAATGCAGTTCTAATTGCAATCGCTAGGTCAGCATTGCCTTCAAAGTCTAGATAGCCAACTACTCCACCGAAGATGCCTCTGTTGGAAGGCTCTAGATTGTCAATGATCTCTAGTGCTCTTGGCTTTGGTGCTCCTGAGAGCGTGCCCGCTGGGAAAGTTGCCTTGAACACATCTATTGGTGTTTCGCCATCGGCGAGCTGGCCCTCAACTGTTGAGACCAAGTGCATAATGTGGCTAAATCTTTCAATCTTCATGAATTGAGTAACAGAGACAGATGAAGGTTCACACACCTTCAGCAAGTCATTTCTTGCCAAGTCAACCAGCATTAGATGCTCGGCTCTCTCTTTATGATCAGCCAAGAGTGAGTCAGCAAGGGCCTCATCACTTCCCTGGTCAACACCACGAGGTCTGGAACCAGCGATCGGATGCATGACTACTTTCGTCCTAGAAACCTTCACGAGTGCTTCAGGAGAGGAACCGACTACGGCGTAGTCTCCGTGTTCGTCAGAGTAATTCAGTAGATACATATATGGTGATGGATTCAAGGCTCTTAGAACCTGATAAACATCAATCGGACGCGCCTTTACCTCAATGTCCATACGTTGAGAGAGAACAACCTGGAAAACATCTCCTGCTCTAACGTGTTCTTTAGCAACCTCGATAGCATCGAGGAAATCTTCACGCTTAGTTCTAGGAGTTCGTTTGGCCGCAACATCATCTGTCTTGGTGGATAGCTTTTGCTTAGTTGGCTCAGACAGTCTCTGAAGAAGTTCTCCAATGCGTGAAGTTGCTTCATGATATGCGTTTACATGATTTGTCTTGCTGTCGCAATAAATGTTGGAGACGATAAGGATGCTGCTGGTCTGATGATCAAGAACGATTACGTCTCTGACCATCTCCAAATGAATCTTTGGTCTGTCATAGTCAGAGCTCGGCACCTCTGGCAAGTTCTCGATGTCCCGAATTACGTCCCAGGAGAAGAGACCAACAAGACCAGAAGTAAGCGGTGGTAGTTGATCTAAGTCCGCAGTTTTCCATGATGACTGGATAAGACGAATTGCATCAAGTGGAGCTTCCGGAAGCTCTTCTTGGTTAGGAAGGGCAAGGCTTCGGTCACTAACAATGAATTGTGTATCAGTTTCAATGAAACTAGCTCTGCTTGAGACACCAATGAAGCTGTATCTTGACCAAACACCTTGTTCTGCAGATTCAAGAAGGAACGTTCCTGAGTGACCTGCGGATAGCTTCTCGTAGATACCAACCGGAGTGTCCGTCCCTCCAAAAACTTTGATGAAGATAGGAACTACTTTTCCAGTTTCAGCGATTGCTATGAAGTCTTCAGAAGACAGATTGTATTTTTGACCCATCGCTAGTTCCCTTGTATGTCTAGCTTTGAGAAATCGAAACAAGATTCGCTACCGGTGTGGCAACTTGGTCCAACTGGATCAACGATGAGCAGAATCGAATCTTGATCGCAATCTAACTCGATTGAGACGACCCTCAAGAGGTTTCCAGAGGTCTCCCCCTTTTTCCAAAGTTCATTTCTCGACCTTGACCAGAAGTGAGCAAATCCGGTTTGCCTAGTCAGTTCAAATGCCTCAGCGTTCATGTAGGCAAGCATGAGAACTCGACCTGATTCGAAATTCTGCACGATGGCAGGAATCATGGACTGTTTGGCAAAGTCTGGGGTAATCATGTTGCTACATTCTAACTTTCACGCCGGACGCGTTCAGCTCAGCCTTTACCTGTTCAATTGACAAGACACCACTGTGGAAGACTGAGGCCGCCAAAACTGCGTTAGCTCCCGCTTGAACGGCAGGCAAGAAATCGCTTGCCTCGCCTGCACCACCGCTTGCGATGATTGGTAACGAGGTTGCATTACGAATGACATTGATGAGCTTGGTATTGAAGCCTTCTTTGGTGCCATCAGCATCGACGCTGTTGATGAGCAACTCTCCGATGCCTCTGTCCTGATTGTCCGCAATCCAAGCGAGAGCATCAACACCTGTTCTTTTGGTGCCCCCATGTGTTGTGAGTGAATAGCCAGATGGAACTGTTGGGTCTTCAACGATGTCCAGAGAAACCACTACGATTTGGTCCCCGTACTTGGCTGAGATCTCATCAATCAGACCTGGATTTGTAACAGCAGATGTTCCGAGACTTACCTTGTCAGCACCAGCATCTAGGTAACTTGCAACATCAGACACCTGCGTAACGCCTCCGCCAACGGTTAGTGGAATAAAAATAGATTCCGCTGTCTTAGCAATCACGTCCAACATGGCTCTTCTACCTTCAAGGCTTGCTGAGACGTCTAAGAACGTGATTTCATCTGCTCCAGATTCGTAATACTTCTTGGCTAGCTCAACTGGATCGCCAATGTCAGACAGACCTTGAAACTTGATTCCTTTTACTACTCGACCATCTTTAACGTCGAGGCATGGAATGACACGAATTGAAATCGCCACGTTAGATTCTTGCTGCGTGTATTGCGCTTACAAGGATTGCTCTCGCACCTAGATCGTAAAGCTCATCCATCTTTGAGTTTGTTTCACTTCTCAGCACTAACGCTCTAACAGCTAGCCAGTTTGCATCCTTGGTTGGTGAAACAGTTGGGGATTCAATTCCAGGAGTGATAACGGATGCCTGCTCGATCAAATCCGCTGGGCAGTCGTAATCAAAAATTACATACTCACGAGCGACAACGACACCATTCAATCTGCGTAGCAGTGAGGTGTGCTGGTCTGAGCTAGAGGAGTTAGCAATTAGATAGGCAGAAGATTCAAGAATTACTTCTCCGAAAGGTTCAAGACCCGCTTGTCTTAGTGTGTTTCCAGTGGAAACCACATCAGCTATGAGGTCAGCAACACCTAAACTAACTGCAGTTTCTACAGCACCATCTAGGCGAATAACTGTGGCGTCGATTCCTTTACCTTTTAGGTAATCTTCTACGATGTTGCCATAAGCAGTTGCTACACGCTTACCTGAAATTTGCTCTATCGATTTGAATTCGCCGATTGCACCCGCGAAAGTAAATGTGGACTGGCCGAAGTTCAGGTTCGCAACCCTTACCGCCTTTGATCTGCTGTCCATTAGAAGATCTAAACCAGTGATACCTAGATCGAGTGCTCCAGTGCCAACATAGGTAGCAATGTCTCTTGGTCTGAGATAGAAAAACTCAATGTTGTTGGCAGAGTCAACAACTCGCAGGGTCTTGCTGTCTTTACGGACGGCGTAGCCTGCCTCAGCGAGCATCTCAGTTGCAAAATCAGCAAGAATACCTTTATTTGGTACGGCTACTTTCAACATTGCCATTAGAAACGCTCCTCAACATCAGATATTGAAATGCCCTTGGCAACCATCAGTACCTGTAGGTGGTAAATAAGTTGGCTAATCTCCAGAGCAAGGTCTTCTTTGCTCTGGTACTCAGCTGCCATCCAGACTTCGGCTGCTTCTTCGACAACTTTCTTGCCGATTGCATGCACACCCTGCTCAAACAGGTTTTTGGTGTTGGATTCTGCTGCAGTTGAGCTCAATTTGCTCTGTATCTCTGTGTAGAGAGATTCGAAGGTCTTCATTTATGTATTTTACCGAAGAATCTAGGAAGAACTAACAGCAGACTCAGCGGCTGCTCGCAGCTTACGAATCATTTCGTTTCTGTCGGAGCTACCAAAGACGGAGCTTCCTGCTACAAATGTGTCGGCTCCAGCAGAAGCGGCTTGACCTATAGTGACTAAGTCGATGCCACCATCCACCTGCAACCAAGTGGCTAGACCTCTTGAATCGATCAAGTTGCGTATGGTTGAAATCTTTTCTACAGAAGCAGGCATGAACGCCTGTCCTCCAAAACCTGGCTCAACTGACATGACTAGAATTTGGTCGAAGTGCTGAATCAAGTCGTCAATATCAGCGACAGGAGTGTTGGGTTTGATAGAAAGACCAGCCCGAGCTCCGTTTGACTTAATCGCTTTCGCCGTAGCGATCGGGTTAGCAAGTGCTTCAAAGTGCACTGTGACTGAGAACACACCGCCTTCGGCGTATTGAGCAGCCAACTGGTCTGGATTCTCAATCATTAGATGCACATCCAGAGGCAAGGTAGTGATTTCCTGCATTCTCTTGACCATTCCAAGCCCAAAGGTGAGGTTCGGAACGAAGTGTCCGTCCATTACATCAACGTGAATGCCATCGGCTGCCGATATTGTTTTGAATTCGCTCTCAAAATTCACGAAGTCAGCACTAAGTATGCTCGGTTGAATTCTCATGGTCATGGCTTAAGCCTATTGCCCAACTAGTCTTTGGTCATCATGGCCATGAACATACAGTCCGTATTGTCTCTATGGGTGTAGAGCTGAACTGTCTTCCTGCCACTAGGTAGTGTCCGATCCATCAACTTGCTATTCAACTCAGTCGTTAGATCAAGAACCTTCAGGCCCAAGGTTCGCTGGGCCTTATCAATGATCGCGGTTGTCTCTGACAGGTGTGGCGAACAAGTTACATACAACAGGAGCCCGCCCTTTTTCAAAGCCTTGCTGGCACTTTCAACCAATTCGAATTGAAGTTGAGTCAGAGTCTTGAGATCCTCTGCAGACTTCCGCCATCTAGCTTCCGGCCTTCTTCTCAAGGCTCCTAAACCGCTACAAGGTGCGTCAACGATTATTCGGTCATATGTTTCAGGTGATAGTTCACCAATGGTGCGACCATCCGTCACAGAAACTTCAACACCGTCGAAGGGTCTCAGAGCACTTTCGACAAGTTTTGCACGATGTTCTTGAACCTCATTTGCTACCAGTCGAGCTGAGGCTTGATTTGCGAGAGCTGCCAATAGAGCTGCCTTGCCGCCAGGACCTGCACACATGTCCAACCAGGTCTCATTTTCTTCAACATCTCGGAAAGCAACTAACGCCATGGCTGCTAACTGAGAACCTTCATCCTGCACTCTAGCCAAACCTGTTCTAACTTCGGGAATGTCACCAGGGTTGCCGGACTCTATTGAGAAACCGAATGGGCTAAATGTGTTCGCTCTGACACTCTCCGACTCAAAGTCAGACACTTTAGACAAACCAGGCAGAGCAACTAGGTTTACGAAAGCAGGGTGATTGTCAGTAGCTAACAAGTCCTCAATCTGATCAGCTAGTCCATCAACTGTCAATGACTGGGTAAGTGCTCTTACAATCCATTCTGGATGGCTGTATTGAATGGATAGAAATTCGTTCTTACTCTTAGCTTTGTACTCAGCAATGTCAATCCATTGCTCAAATGACTTTTCGCTTACTCGTCTCAGCACACCGTTAGCAAAACCGACAGCCTTCTCCCCGACTACTGCTCTGATCAGATTGACTGTTTCGTTGATTGCAGCATGTGCAGGGATTCTCATCTTGAGCAGTTGATGGCATCCAAGACGAAGGGAGTTGAGAACGATGGCATCTATTTCATTCACAGGACGCGAGCTCACTTGACCAAGGATGAAGTCGTAAGTGAGTTGCCATCTAATTGTTGAGAAAGCTAGTTCCTGGGCCAAGGCAGAATCTCTAGTGTTTAGCTTTGCTTCTTCCAACAGGTTAGGCATAACCAAGTTGGCATAACTGTCTTCGAAGGTGACTTTGTTCAGAAGGTCGAGTGCGACACTTCGAGATGTAATTGGCACTCTCATTCAAGAACAACTTTGTCTGATTGCCCATTCATCCAACTATGAGCAGACATAACATTCTTGGAAGCAGGCTGAACTTCTAGAAGTTCAAGAGTAGAGCGGTCTCCGCAGCCAACCAGAACTCTGTTTCCATCAACCGCAACTTCTCCAAGAGATAATTCGATTGAACTTACTACTGGTCGAGCTCTAAGCACTCGCATTGACTCGCCAGCTAGCTGGCACCAGGCAATTGGTTCTGGATTCATTGCTCTTACTAAATTCGAAACCTCAATGGCCCGTTTTGAGAAATCGATACGCGCATCATCTCTGTTCAGCTTAGGAGCGAGAGATGCTTCACCCATTTGTTCTGTCAGCTCATAGCTGCCTGAATACAGACGAGGAAGTTCTTGATTCAATAGACTGACCCCGATTTTTGCAAGACGCCCTAGAAGTTCACCCGCAGACTCGTCGGGCTCAATGATGGTGTCAGCAACAGCTAAGACTGGCCCTGTGTCTAGTCCTGTGTCAATTCTGAAAAGTGAAACGCCGATATCAGTATCTCCTGCTTGAATAGCCCTCTGAACTGGCGCAGCACCTCGCCATCTTGGCAGGTGACTGAAATGTAGGTTAAACCAACCGTTGGCAATTGAATCGAGCGCGTCTTGCTTGAGGATGACACCATATGCCACAACGACAGCTAACTCTGCCTTGAATTCAGAGATTGACTGCAGAACTTTGGGAGTTAATTTGCTTGATCTAATAATTGGCAAAGAATGCTTCTCTGCCGCTAAAGCAACAGGTGAAGGGGTTAGAACTTTCTTTCTGCCAACTAGAGAGTCTTCTCTAGTGAGAACAGCTACTACCTCATGTCCTGATGCGATGAGCCCTTCAAGCACGGTAGCCGCGGTTGTTGGTGTGCCTGCAAATAGAATTCTCATCGTCTCTTAGATTACTTTGCCATCATCCATGTTGATGCGATAAACGCGTTCACCAGGCTTCTTTGACTTGCTTGAGGATGTTAGTTTCTGGCAGATCGCCTTGAGTGACTGAGCAAGCTCAACCCCATAGGAATAACCGTAATCAAGGACAAGAGTCCTCGGTTGAACGACTGCAAGTGCTCGCACCTTGTCGGACGGAAGATCTGCTTCCACAGCATCAACGAGTCTTTGATGATCAGCATCATTCGAGGAAGTAATTGATGCAATTCTCGTAATCGGCGGAAGTCCGAGATCCTTCCTGTCCAAGAAGTCCTCGGATACAGACCCAAAGAAGTCGAGTTTTCTCATGTCATCTGAAAGGTTTCCTTTGAGACCCACAAATACAACGGTGGCGTCAGACCGACATAGCGAAATTGCGTTGGCCCACTTACCTAGACTTTGCTCCAATGCTCTAAGCCGAGGAGAACTCACCATGCTTTGAGCGTCAGCAATAACCACACATGCATAACCGCCCTCAACTTCAGGTTCAGCCCCTGGAGTCGCAACGACAAGAAGAGGCCCACTCTTCACACTTACTAGTCTGTCTTCACCGTTTGAATGAACCACTGTTGCGTCTGGAAAACTTCTTTGCATTTGTTGAGTGAAAGCAGAAGCCCCCAACTTTGTAGGACGAGTGCCTGTTTTTCCACAAACACATGGTGTTGGATCAATATGAACTTTGCATGAGCGACAACGCATGCTGCCCGAAGGGTCTATCCAAACCGATGCTTCGCAGCTAGGGCAAAGTTTTAACTCACGGCAGCCAACACAGATTAATGCTGAAGCCCAACCAGCATTTGCTATTTGCACGAGAACTGGACTTCCATCTCGAAGAGTGTTGCTAATCAACGCGAAGGTTTGCGAGTCTAACCGGTCTGACAATTCTGTGATTACTACCGAAACAGTGACTGGACTTGCAGACTTATGAGTTAGATATCCAAGCTCGATCAAACGAACAACTTCAGTGCTTGGCGAATGCGACGAAATAACTAATTGAGCATTCTCAAGTTCAGATCGTTGCAGGAGAACTTCTCTCGAGCTCCAGTAAGGAGATGACTGCTCTATGTGAGATTCATCTCCGTCGTCCCAAAGCAGAATCAAACCTAGATTCTTGCAAGGAGCGAACACTGCGCCTCTCAGCCCATAGTTGATAGCCGCGGACTCAATCGACTTCAGATGATTCGAGTACCTAACAGACCCAGTATCTGAACTTGAATGACGCAGACTAGCGCTCAAAAGCCCGAGTTTTTCCAGGGCTCGTTCGAACTTTGCAAGTTCAGCGAAATCTGGAAGCACGACAAGAGCGCTGTGACCGGTTTTCAATTGACTGGCACTTGCCTCGGCAAAATTGATTGCCCAGTCTGGAACGTCAGTGCTACGTCCTAGCAATTCGGGCTGAAAGTAGATTCTCTGATTTGACTCGAGGTATTCAACCAATTCTGATGATGAGTCTTTGATGTTGAATTCTTGATGACTTGAAACTGGCTCTAGTTTCGATTCAGAACGCACAAACCTCTTCGGGATGGCTCCGGATAAAAGCTCTCCCACAGTTCCGGCTTGCCTCTCAGCTACAGCGAGGCAAACGTCGAACTGATTTTTTGTAAAAGCAGCAAAGCTTGAAACCAAGGAAGAAATTGTAAGCAGTTTCTCTCGAGGAGCCGCTTCATCAACGATTCCACAAACAACACCGGTTTTCGCTTTAGCACTAGAACCGAAAGGGACCTCAACTAACTGCCCAAACTTTAGAGTAGAAGCAAGATCATGGGGCACCAGATAGTCAAACTCTTTGTCGAGCTGAGGCAGCGGAGAGGCAAACCTGACTTTAGCTACGAGTGGCATTACATACCCGCTGCAGTTTGCAGATCAGCAATCTTGTTGGTCTTCTCCCAAGAGAAATCTGGGAGCTCACGGCCGAAGTGACCATAGGTAGAAGTCTGTCCATAGATAGGACGAAGCAGATCTAATGAATCAATGATCGCTCTCGGTCGTAGATCGAACACTTCAAGTACTGCTTTTTCGATCTTTGCTACATCTATAGTGTTGGTTCCAAAGCACTCAACATAAAGCCCGACTGGTCTGGCTACTCCAATTGCATAAGCAATCTGAACTTCGGCCTTTGAAGCGAATCCAGCTGCAACTAAGTTCTTAGCAACCCAACGCATGGCATAAGCTGCTGAACGGTCAACCTTTGAAGGGTCTTTGCCGCTGAAGGCACCACCGCCGTGACGGCTGTATCCACCGTAGGTATCGATGATGATTTTTCTACCAGTAAGGCCGGCATCACCCTGAGGACCACCGATGACAAAGTTGCCAGTTGGGTTGATTAGCAATTTGCTTTCAGAAGAGTCGAACCCAAAAGACGCTAAAACAGGTGTCACAACGAGTTCTTCAACAGCACGACTTATGTCCTGCTGCGAAACGCCTGGGTTGTGCTGTGTGCTAACAACAACGGTTTGGACTGAAATCGGACGGTCCCCTTCGTAGCCAATTGTTACCTGAGTCTTTCCATCTGGCCTGAGGAAGTCAACAACATTCTCGTGTCTGACCTTGGCAAGCTGCTCTGCCAAGGAATGAGCAATCTTGATAGGAAGTGGCATCAAATCTTTGGTTTCGTTACAAGCGAAGCCGAACATGATTCCTTGATCTCCAGCACCTTGCTTGTCGTAGTCATCGCTAGTCTCACCGTTGAAAGCTTCATGCGAAGAGTCAACGCCTAAGGCAATGTCCGCAGATTGCTTGCCAATTGACACGCTCACACCACAAGAATTACCATCGAAGCCGATGTCTGAGGAGTTGTAGCCAATGTCTAGCAACTTTGCTCGGACGATGTCTGGTATTTCTGCATAGCCCTCGGTGGTAATTTCTCCCGCTACGTGAACCAGTCCTGTAGTAACGAGAGTTTCGACGGCAACTCGAGATGCTGGGTCTTGAGCTATCAAGTTGTCCAAGATTGCGTCGCTGATCTGGTCGCAAATCTTGTCAGGGTGGCCCTCAGTTACGGACTCAGAGGTGAAGAAGCGTGTGTTGTTCATATGTTGCCCAGTTTATCCTGCGGGCACGACACTGGGAGGACGCTAATTCAAAAGGTGGATGACTGTGTCAAGTACCTTATTGGCGACTTCAATCTTGCTACCAGAAAATTCCTGGTCATTCGATTTAGAAACAACTACAACGCTGTTTTCGTCGGATTCGAATACTTTGCCGTTAGAAACATCATTGGCAACAATGAGATCGACTCCTTTTCTCTCAAGCTTTGCATGCGCTCTAGCTGAGAGTTCTTGTGACCCTTGGCCATCCTCAAGAACTTCAGCAGCAAAACCAACTAGAAGTGTTTTCAACTGTTTGTCTTTTCTGAGCTTTGAAAGCCCAAGAAGCAAGTCTGGATTGGCAATAAGTTCAATGCTTTGCGACTCCGAGTCCGACCGGCTGAGCTTCCCATCAGATTCCTCTTTGACGCGGAAATCACTCACCGCTGCAGGCATCAGAACCACATCGGCTTGGGTCACCAATACTGTAAGACTTGAATTCAATTCTCTTGTGCTTGAAACTTTCACAACGTCATTGAAGCGAGATAGATCTGCCTCAAGGTTTATGGCAATCAGAGTAACCTTGGCTCCTCTAGACATTGCTCCATCAGCTAGTGCAATACCTTGCTTGCCTGAAGATCTGTTTCCGATGTAGCGAACGGCATCAATTGGTTCGCGTGTACCACCAGCAGCAATCACTATGTGCTTCCCTGCGAAATCTTGATCAGTAATCGAGGCTAGAGACTGAGAAACGATTTGTTCTGGTTCTGGTAGTCGACCTGCTCCAGAATCCTCACCAGTTAGTCTTCCAACCGCAGGTTCTATTACAACAACTCCTCTAGCTTTCAATGTTTCGATGTTGGAAACGGTTGCAGGATGAGTCCACATTTCAGTGTGCATGGCTGGAGCGATAACAACTTTTGCTTTTGTCGCTAGAAGGACGTTAAGAAGAAGGTCATCAGCAATCCCAGCTGCGAATCTTGCAACAAAAGCAGCTGTTGCAGGAGCTACAACGATAAGGTCAGCCTCTTGAGCAAGTGCAATGTGCTTCACTGATTCGACGTCAGTGTAGAGATCTGGATCCACAGAGTTATGAGATAGAGCCTCTAATGTAGTTGCACCAATGAATCTAAGTGCATTCTGGGTTGGCAGTACCTTTACGGAGTGGCCTAGCTCGGTAAAGCCGCGGATAACGCCAGCTGCCTTATAAGCAGCTATTCCTCCGGTAACCCCTACGAGAATACGCAAGGTCGCTCAGATTAGTTTTTGGCTTCTGAAGCGACTACTGCACCCTCTACAATTTCACGCATAGCGATAGAAAGTGGCTTGTCGTCAACAGCTGCATCAACAA
>JBDLVB010000001.1:0-29043 GCA_039805005.1 Actinomycetota bacterium | reverse complement strand
AAACACCATTGTTATTGACTGTGATGTTCTACAGGCTGATGGTGGAACTAGAACAGCCGCAATCACTGGAGCATATGTTGCCCTAGTAGATGCAGTTAACTATGGAATTAAGAATGGGCACATCCCTGCCAACAACAAGGTGATTGTGGATTCTATTGCTGCCATCTCTGTTGGAATCATCGATGGCACTCCAATGCTAGATCTTGCGTACACCGAAGACGTGAGAGCAGAAACAGACATGAACGTTGTTGTTACCGGAGCAGGCAAGTTTGTCGAAGTTCAAGGAACCGCAGAAGGCGTTGCATTTGATAGAGCAGAGCTGGATGCACTTCTAGATCTTGCTCTGATTGGAACTACCGAACTAACTAGTATTCAGAAGTCAAGCCTGGGCCAAGACTAATCATGCAGATTGTTCTAGCCACACATAACCAGGGCAAGGTCGAAGAGCTAAAAGCTATCTTGGAACCTGTTGGTCTTGACCTTGTTGGCTACGATGGCCCAGAACCGTTAGAAGACGGAGTCAGTTTTCTAGAGAACGCTCTAATCAAAGCAAGAGCAGCACACAAGCACACAGGTCTTCCAGCCTTGGCAGATGATTCAGGTTTGGCAGTGGAAATACTTGGTGGATCTCCTGGCATCTTCACTGCTATTTGGTCAGGCACCAAAGATAACGTTGCTAATCGAAGATTGCTGTTGGCTCAGTTGAAAGACATTCATGCTGAACACAGAGGTGCATCTTTTGTCTGCACAATCGCGTTAGTAACTGATGAAGGGGAGACAACCTTCACAGGTATCTGGCCAGGAAGTATTGCAACAGAGGAAAGTGGAACAAACGGTCATGGTTACGATCCGGTATTTATTCCAGAAGGTTTCACGCAAACAGCTGCAGAACTAGAACCTGAAGTAAAGAATGCTTTAAGTCACAGAGCCCAAGCACTTAGTGGACTTATCAGTTTCTTTAGGAACTAGCTCTTTCGCTTAGCTTTTATAACTTCAAGAATCACTGGGATTAGCGATAGAGCTACCAAAGCCAGTGTCACGAGAATCACGTTCTCTCGAACAAATTCAATTTGTCCTAAGAAGAAACCAATAAGCGGGACAATCACACCCCAGCTCAAAGCTCCAATGATGTTGTTTCTCAAATAGTAGGCATACTTCATCTGGCCTACACCGGCAGCTACTGGAACAAAAGTTCTCATAATTGGAACGTAGTGGGCAAAGATGACCGCTTTTGCTCCGTGCTTCACAAAGAAGTCCTGAGCTCTTTGAGCGTTCTTTTGGCTGAAGAACTTGGAATTAGGTCTCTTGAATACGGCAGGACCAGCTTTTCTTCCAATGAAGTAGCCCAGTTGGTCTCCAGCGATAGCTGAAATTGAAATCAGGATGCAGGCAAGCCAGATAGGAATGTCTATCAGTCCAGCCCCAATCATCAGACCAACTGTGAACAGGAGGGAGTCTCCAGGCAAGAAGAACCCTACAAGTAGGCCTGTTTCAGCAATGATGATTAGGCAGACGATAACCATGGCCAATGGGCCAAGATCTCTCAAAATGCCTTGCAGGTCAAGGTGCAGTATGTCATTTATGTTCATGTGCCCCCAGCAGGAATCGAACCTGCGCCCCCGCCTCCGGAGGGCGGTGCTCTATCCCCTGAGCTATGGGGGCTAGGCGATAAGCCCAGACTATCAGCGACCTTTCTAAAGAGGCAGAGACCCTTATGGGCTGGTTGGGCACTTTGTTAGACTAGGGGGATTACCGGTGAAGGCGTCGTGGCCTTGAACCCCAATCAATTTATTCCCCATAGTAAAGGTGCATAGTGACCCCTGCAGATCTATCCAGTCACATTCTTGCCATCTTGGGCTCTTTGCAGACCCAGGGCAAGTTGGCTGTGATTGACCTGCCTTCTGAGGTTGTCGTTGAAAGACCAAAGAATAGGGACCACGGGGATTGGGCTACGAACGTTGCGATGCAGTGGGGTGTGAAGCTGGGTTCAAACCCTAGAGAATTAGCAACCCTCCTGGCTCAAGAGCTCGAGAGTGTTTCAGGCATCTCAAAAGTTGATGTTGCTGGACCTGGATTTATCAACATCACACTTAGTGCTGCCGCAGCAGGTGAATTAGCAAAGCAGATAGTTCAAGCAGGGGAAAGCTATGGACTTGGCAACACTCTTGCAGGAATCAAGATGAACCTTGAGTTCGTATCTGCTAACCCAACAGGACCAATCCACATCGGTGGAACTCGTTGGGCTGCTGTTGGCGATTCTCTTGCCAGAATCTTTCAAGCTCAAGGGGCAGAGGTAACTAGAGAGTATTACTTCAATGACCACGGAGCACAGATAGATAGATTCGCCAGATCACTTCTTGCTGCAGCCCGATCAGAAGATGCACCTGAAGATGGTTATGCAGGGGAATACATCAATCAAATTGCTCAAGCTGTTGTTGAGCTGCACCCGAATGCAACTTCATTACCTGAAGAAGAAGCAAAAGAAACTTTTAGAGCAGCTGGTGTTGAACTCATGTTTGGTGAGATTCGTGAATCTCTTGAGAAGTTTGGCGTTCACTTTGATGTGTTCTTCCACGAGAACTCTCTCTATGAGCAAGGTGCCGTTCAGAAAGCTATTGAAAGACTAAGAGACTTGGGTCACATCTATGACCAAGATGGTGCCGTTTGGTTACGTTCAACAACCTTTGGTGATGACAGAGATCGTGTTGTTATCAAGAGTGATGGTGAAGCTGCATACATCGCAGGAGATCTTGCTTACTACCTAGACAAGCGCGAGCGTGGTTTTGATCAGGCTATCTACATGCTTGGAGCAGATCACCACGGCTACGTTCAAAGAATGATGGCAATGTGTGCTGCATTCGGTGATGAGCCTGGAGTCAATCTAGAAATTCTTATTGGTCAGTTAGTGAACCTGGTTAAAGATGGTGAACCAGTTCGCATGTCTAAACGAGCAGGAACTGTTGTGACGATGGAAGACCTTGTGGATGCTGTTGGCGTTGATGCTGCCAGATATGCATTGACCAGATCTTCAATCAACTCAATGGTTGACATTGACCTTGACCAGCTGTCAAAGAAGACAAACGATAACCCTGTCTTCTACGTGCAGTATGCACATGCAAGAACTAAGCAGGTTGCTAACAACGCTGCATCTCTTGAAGTCACTGACAGCGAGTTCGATCCAAGCCTGCTAACTCATGAGAGCGAATCCAATCTCTTGGCTGCACTTGCTAGATTCCCAGCAGTTATGGCTCACTCTTCTACTGAACGTGCTCCGCACCTAGTTGCCCGTTATCTAGAGGAAGTAGCGGGTGCTTACCACCGCTGGTATGACGCTTGTCGTGTGACACCACTTTCAGGAAACCCAGTTGAATCAGTCCACAGAACAAGACTTTGGCTAAACAACGCAGCATCAGTTGTTCTAGCTAATGGTCTAAGAGTTCTTGGCGTTAGTGCACCGGAGCGTATGTAATGAATGCAAACAAACTAGCTCCAGCCTGGCTAACTGAGCCAAAAGATGTAAACGCAATCCAGCCTGGAATATGGCCGAAGAGTTTCAAGCGCGAGAGCGATGGACACATCTCTGTTGGAGGAAATGCAGTTGGCGATCTTGTCGCTCAGTTCGGATCTCCGCTTTACGTTCTAGACAAGACAGAGTTCTTCAATCGAGCTAATCAAGTCATCAATGCTTTCTCTAAAGAAGCCGAGAAGCATGGCACTAAGGCAAAGATCTACTACGCCGGTAAAGCTTTCCTATCAACCGAAGTTGTGCGTTGGGTAGATGCCCTTGGTATGAACGTAGATGTTTCTTCTGGTGGAGAGCTAGCAGTTGCACTAGCTGGCGGAATCGATCCAAAGCGTATTGGTTTGCACGGTAACAACAAATCACACAGTGAAATTGGAAAAGCAGTTTCCGCAGGTGTTGGAGTCATTGTTATTGACAGCGATATTGAGATTGAAAGAATTGCATCTGCTGCTGGAGCTCAAGACAGAATTCAACCAGTGCGACTTCGAGTGAACAGCGGAGTTCACGCTCACACTCACGAGTATCTTGCTACTGCTCGTGAAGACCAGAAGTTTGGAATTGCTATGGCAGATGTGCCAGCACTTGTTGAAAAGATTCGTTCACACAAGCACCTACAGTTCCTTGGTCTTCATTCACACATCGGTTCACAAATCTTTGCTGTTGAAGGATTTGTTGAAGCAGCGAAGCGTTTAGTCTCACTACAGGCAGAACTTCTAAAGGGCGGTCCGGTTCCTGAAATGAACCTCGGTGGTGGTTTTGGAGTTGCATACACTCCAGCAGATTCTCCAATGGCTATCGAAGACATTGCTAAAGCCATCACAGATGCAGTTGCCAAAGAGTGTTCTAAATTTGGAATTCCAGTTCCTGTTCTTGCGTATGAACCAGGACGAGTAATCGTTGGTCCTGCGGGAATCACGATATACAACGTTGGAACAACTAAAGATGTTCTAGTTGGTGAAGAAGCTGATGTTAGAAAGTACGTCAGCATCGATGGCGGTATGAGCGATAACGCTAGACCAGCTTTATATGGAGCTGACTACAGCGTGACTCTTGCTTCTAGAGAATCAAGTGCAGAGCCTGCGCTAGCTAGAGTTGTTGGTAAGCACTGTGAGTCTGGCGACATTGTTGTTAGAGATGCCTATCTTCCTGAAGATGTAGCTCCTAACGACTTACTAGCCGTAGCCACCACTGGAGCGTACTGTTTCTCGCTTGCTAGCAACTACAACTACCTAGCCCGAGCAGCCGTTGTTGCTGTTTCAGATGGCAAAGTTGATTTAATAGTTAGGTCTGAAACAGAAGAAGATCTGCTTTCAAGAGATGTGAAGGTGTCACGATGATTGAATATCGACCACTCAGAGTCGCCCTATTAGGAGCAGGTTCCGTCGGTTCTCAGGTTGCGCGCCTAATTCTTGAAAACAAAGAAGAGCTGGCCGCCCGTGTTGGTGCAGAGCTGCAGCTTGCTGGAGTTCTAGTTAGAGACAAGAGAGCTGCAAGAGGCTTTGGTATCCCTCAAGAACTCATCACAACAGAAGCTGATCAACTAATTCTTGGTGCAGACATCGTTATTGAAGTTATGGGTGGCATTGAGCCAGCACGCACCTACATTTTGGCTGCATTGAATTCAGGAAGTGATGTGATCACTGCTAACAAAGCACTTCTTGCAACTCACGGAACTGAATTGTTTGATGTTGCTGAACAAGTAGGCGCTCAACTTTACTTTGAAGCTGCAGTAGCAGGAGCCATTCCAATCATTCGACCACTTCGTGAATCTTTGGCTGGAGATAAAGTCAAGCGCATCATGGGAATTGTGAATGGGTCAACCAACTTCATTCTCGATCGCATGGATTCAACCGGAGCAACTTTAGAAGAGGCTATGGCTGAAGCAACCAAACTTGGTTACCTAGAAGCAGATCCAGTTTTGGATGTTGAAGGTTACGATGCAGCTCAGAAAGCAGCCATCCTTGCATCTCTTGCTTTCCATACTGAAGTTCCTTTGGAGAAGGTTTACCGTGAGGGAATTACTAAGGTCACTCAGGCTCAAATGGCAGCAGCCAAGAGAGATGGTTACGTAATCAAGCTCTTGGCAATCTGCGAAAAGATTTCTGCAGATGCAGAAAATCCTGAAGAAGGAATCTCTGTTCGTGTTTACCCTGCTCTAGTTCCACTAGAGCACCCGCTAGCTTCAGTTCGCGGTGCGTTCAATGCAGTATTCGTTGAAGCAGAAGCTGCTGGAAGTTTGATGTTCTACGGTGCAGGTGCTGGTGGAATCCAAACAGCTTCTGCGGTTATGGGTGATTTAGTTTCTGCTGCTAAGCGCCACGTTGCCGGTGGCCCTGGTCTTGCTGATTCAGTTCACGCTGAACTAGAAGTTCTGCCAATCAGCAGAATCAAGACTAGATACCAGATCACTCTTGAAGTAACAGACCAACCTGGTGTGCTTGCTTCAGTTGCAAACATCTTCGCTAACCACAACGTTTCAATTGAAACAGTTGAACAGTCTTCAAAGATGATTCAAGCAGAGACAACTGCTTGGCTAGAAATTGGAACTCACGAGGCTACTGATAAGTCATTAGCTGCAGTAGTAAGTGAACTCGACGCCAGTGCTGCCGTTGAACAAATCACCTCTGTCATCAGAGTTGAAGGAGTATAAAAATGGCACATCAATGGCGTGGAGTGATCAACGAGTATTTTGATCGACTAGATATTGAGTCTGGCACCAAGGTAATTACTTTGGGCGAAGGAGGGACACCCCTTGTAGCTGCTCCTGCTCTAGCCAAGCTAGTTGGAGCTTCTGAAGTTTGGTTGAAGGTTGAAGGCATGAACCCAACTGGTTCATTCAAAGACCGCGGTATGACAATGGCTGTTACCAAAGCAGTTCACCACGGAGCAAAGGCAGTTATTTGTGCATCAACCGGTAACACTTCAGCAAGTGCTGCTGCCTATGCAGCTGCTGCAGGTATCAAATCTGTAGTTCTGATTCCTGAGGGCAAGATCACTATGGGTAAGTTGGCTCAAGCCGTTGCTCATAAGGCAGAGATCCTGCAGGTAAGAGGTAACTTTGACGACTGTCTAGTCCTTGCCAGAGAACTCAGCGAAAACTATGCAGTTCACCTTGTGAACTCTGTGAACCCAGATCGTATTGAGGGCCAAAAGACTGCCAGTTTTGAAGTAGTTGAAACGCTAGGTTTTGCCCCTGATTTCCATGTGCTACCTGTTGGTAACGCTGGTAACTACAGTGCTTACTTCAAGGGCTATGTAGAGGAATTCAATGCTGGAACCATCAAAGGTGTTCCAGTGATGTGGGGATTCCAAGCTGAAGGCTCAGCACCATTTGTTGCAGGACATCCAATTGCTAATCCAGAAACAATTGCCACTGCTATTCGAATTGGTAACCCAGCTTCTTGGGATCTAGCTCTTAGCGCTCAAGATTGCAGCAGGGGAGAGTTTGGTGCTGTTAGTGATGAAGAGATTTTATGGATGCACCGATTCCTTTCCAATGAAGTTGGCGTATTCGTAGAACCTTCTTCAGCTACTGGTGCAGCCGGTCTCTACAAGAACTCGAAACTTGGCAAAGTTCCAAGTGGAGCAAAGATTGTTGTTACTGTCACAGGTCACGGTTTGAAAGATGTTGGTTGGGCATTGAAGGATGCCAATGGCGCAGACATTACTCCAGTTTCTTGTTCTAAAGAGACCAGTGAAGTTGCAGAACTTCTTGGATTGGATAAGAACTAATGCGTTTAGATCAAGCCAACGCAATGCTGGGTCGCAAGGTTGTTGTTAAGGTACCTGCAACAACTGCAAACCTAGGTCCAGGGTTTGACACCTTAGGAATGGCTCTTTCTTTTTATGACGAGCTTGAAGTTCAGGCAGTAGACGCTCTGGATGCTCAAGTAGAAGTTATTGGCGAAGGCCAGGGAGAAGTTCCAACCGGAGATGAGAATCTTGTTGTCAAGGCAATTGCCTACACTTTCCAATACCTAAGACAACCACTTCCAGGATTGAGACTTAGAGCCCACAACTTCATTCCTCACGGTAGAGGAATGGGATCTTCTGGAGCGGCAGTAGTTTCAGGAATCATGGCTGCAAAGGGTCTTCTTGAAGGAATTGTTGACATTAGCCCTGCTCAGTTACTGGACATCGCTACCAAACTTGAAGGCCACCCTGACAATGTTGCACCAGCCCTATTTGGTGGTCTAACTATTGCTTGGCACGATGAGAGCGGACCTAAGCACAAGAAGCTCTTCGTTCACAGAGGTGTTTCACCTTTAGTTCTAGTTCCAAAGAACAAGATGTCCACAGAATTGGCTAGATCTCTGCAACCTGAATCAGTGCCTCATGATGACGCTGTATTCAACGTTTCTCGTTCAGCTTTGCTAATTGCTGCTCTTACCCAGAGCCCTGAGCTATTGCTAGCTGCTACAGAAGACCGTCTGCACCAGGCTTACAGGGCTAAGGCAATGCCTGAAACTGATGCCTTGATCACCGCTTTGAGAGATGCTGGCCACGCAGCTGTGGTTTCAGGGGCAGGCCCATCTGTCCTAGTTTTAGCCTCAGATCCCGCTCAAAGACTGGCTGCAGCCAGCCTGGCAGCCGAGAAGTTCCCAACATGGAGCCCTTTGATGTTGGCTGTAGACTTCAAAGGTGCTACTGTAGCAACGTACACAAATCTTGGGGCTAATCAATAGCCATCCAAATCCAAATCCCGTAAATACTTACGGTTCCAGCATGACAAGGGTCGTGCACCAAGCAATCCACCTCCAAAAAAGAAACCGATTGCTAACTAAGAAAGAGTCAAACAAACATGGATGAAGTCCAAAAAGAAAATTCTCCAAAGAGATCACGTCGCGTAACTGCAGTTCCTGCAACCGACGCACCGGTTGAAGCTAAGAAGCCAGCCCGTTCTCGTAAGAGTGAAGATGCTGCTCCTGCAGCAGCTCCAGCAGCATCAACTGATGCACCTGCAGAGCGTTCAAACACTAGAACTCGTAACCGTTCAGCTGCACCTAGCGATTCAGCTCCTAAAGCCGAAGGTTCACAAGAATCAACTTCAGAGCGTCCAGCTCGTGGCGAGTTCGATGGTGAGCGTCCAGAGCGTTCAGAGAGAAACGAACGTCAAGGTCAGAACCGTAACCGTAATCGCAACCGTAACCGCAATGGTGGAAACGATCGCTTCCGCGACCGTGGACCTCGTCGCAACAACGAGCGCGATGAAGTAGAAACCGAGATCTCTCCAGACGATGTATTAGTACCTGTAGCAGGTATCTTGGACATCCTGGACAACTACGCATTCGTTCGCACCACAGGTTACCTAGCTGGTCCAAACGATGTTTATGTTTCTCTTGGTCAGGTCAAGAAGTATTCACTTCGTAAGGGTGACGCTGTTGTTGGTGCAATCCGCCAGCCTCGTGAAGGTGATTCACCTTCAAGAACTAAGTTCAACGCAATCGTTCGAGTTGACTCAGTAAACGGACAGACTCCTGAAGAAGCAGCCAACCGTGTTGAATTTGGCAAGCTAACTCCTCTATACCCTCAGACTCGTCTGCGTCTAGAGACCGAGCCAAACAAGCTTTCAACAAGAATCATTGACCTTGTGGCTCCTATTGGTAAAGGTCAGCGTGGACTTATTGTTTCACCACCTAAGGCTGGTAAGACTTTGGTTCTACAGGCTATTGCTAACTCAATTGCAGTGAACAACCCAGAGGTTCACCTAATGGTTGTTCTAGTTGATGAGCGTCCTGAAGAAGTTACAGATATGCAGAGAACTGTTAAGGGTGAAGTTATTGCTTCTACTTTTGACCGTCCAGCAGAAGATCACACAACAGTTGCTGAGCTTGCAATTGAAAGAGCAAAGCGTCTAGTTGAGATGGGTCACGACGTTGTTGTGTTGCTTGACTCAATTACTCGTCTAGGTCGTGCATACAACCTTTCAGCTCCAGCATCTGGTCGTATTCTTTCCGGTGGTGTTGATTCATCAGCACTGTATCCACCAAAGCGTTTCTTTGGTGCTGCTAGAAACATTGAAGACGGTGGATCACTAACTATCCTTGCAACAGCTCTAGTTGAGACTGGTTCAAAGATGGATGAAGTTATCTTCGAAGAGTTCAAGGGAACTGGAAACATGGAACTTCGTCTTTCACGTTCACTTGCAGACAAGAGAATCTTCCCTGCAGTTGATGTGAACGCTTCTGGTACTCGTCGTGAAGAAATGTTGATGAGCCCTGATGAGACCAAGATTGTTTGGAAGCTTCGTCGTGCTCTTGCAGGTCTTGAGCAGCAGCAAGCTCTTGAGCTTGTTCTAAACCGTCTAAAGGAAACTAAGAGCAACGTTGAGTTCCTAATGATGGTTCAGAAGTCTATGCCTGTAGCAAGCGGATCTGAAAGCGAATAATGTTATCTTCAGTCCAGGCTTTACTGGCTGAACATGCAGAGTTGCAAAGCCAACTTTCTGAGGCCTCAGTCCACGCCAATCCAGTTCTTGCAAAGAAACTTAACCGCAGGTATGCCGAACTAAACGCAATCGTTTCTGCCTACCATGTTGTTAATTCAATGCAGTCAGACCTAGATGCTGCTAAAGACATGGCTAAGGAAGATGAAAGCTTTGCAGCTGAAGTTCCTGCCTTGGAGGAAGCACTTCACGAAGCAACTGAGAAACTTAGAAGACTTCTAATCCCTAGAGACCCTGATGATGGCCGCGATGTCATTATGGAAATCAAGGCTGGTGAAGGTGGTGCTGAATCAGCACTGTTCGCAGCTGACCTTTTCAGAATGTATATCCAGTACGCAAACAGCAAGGGCTGGAAGACAGAAATCCTAGACAAGAACGAATCAGATCTTGGTGGATTCAAAGATGTTCAGATTGCTATCAAGGGCAAATCATCAGATCCTGCTGAAGGAGTCTGGGCTCACCTGAAGTATGAGGGTGGTGTTCACAGAGTTCAGCGTGTTCCTGTAACGGAAACTCAGGGAAGAATCCACACTTCAGCAGCTGGTGTTCTAGTATTCCCTGAAGTAGATGCTCCTGAAGAACTTGAAATTGCTGCAAACGAAATTCGCGTTGATGTCTTTAGATCATCAGGTCCTGGTGGACAGTCTGTTAACACAACTGACTCTGCAGTTCGTCTAACCCACATTCCAACAGGAATCGTTGTGTCCATGCAGAACGAAAAGTCTCAGCTTCAAAACCGTGAAGCTGCGATGCGTGTTCTTAGAGCTCGTCTTCTTGCAGCTCAGCAGGAAGCACTTGAAGCAGAACTAAGTGCTGCTCGTAAGTCACAGGTTAAAAGCGTTGACCGTAGCGAGAGAATCAGAACCTATAACTTCCCTGAAAACCGTATTGCGGATCACCGCACAGGTTACAAGGCATACAACCTAGATCAGGTCATGGATGGAGCACTTGAGCCTGTTGTTCAATCAGCTATCCAAGCCGATGAAGAGGCGCGTCTAGCCGCTCTTGGTGAGAACGAGTAATGAAACTCTCTGCTGCTATTGAAGTGGCATCAGCGAAGTTTGAAAAAGCTGGAATTGAATCTTTTCAAGCTGATGCTGAAATTCTTTTGAGTCATGTTGTTGGCTTGTCTAGGGGAGAGCTACAAGTCAAAGCAATCACGGGCGAAGAGTTAGATCAAGCAGATGAAGCTAAGTTCTTAGAACTTATAGAAAAGCGAGCAGAACGTTTTCCTTTGCAACACCTCACCGGAGTTGCTCACTTTAGACAACTAGAACTAAAGGTTGGTCCTGGAGTTTTCGTTCCTAGATTTGAAACCGAAGGTGTTGTTCAGATAGCTATTGATGCACTTCGAGCAGTTCCTTCTGAGAATCCGATTGCCGTAGATCTCGCTACAGGCTCAGGAGCGATTGCTCTATCTATTGCTACTGAAGTTCCACACGCCAAAGTTTATGCAGTTGAACTAAGTGAAGATGCTCTGAAATACACCAGAGAGAACTTTGCCCGCTACGCGCCAGAAGCAACACTGGTCCAGGGTGATTTAGCCGATGCTTTCCCTGAACTGAATGGTCAGGTTGACGTTCTAATCTCTAACCCTCCTTACATTCCAGATGCCATGATTCCTATCTACCCTGAAGTTCACCTTCATGATCCAGAGCTAGCCCTGTATGGCGGTCCTGACGGGCTTGACTTGGTTAGAAAGGTTGAGGCAACAGCTAAGAGATTGCTGAGAGAAGGCGGAGCATTAGTCATTGAGCACGCTGACATGCAGGGCGATGCCATTAGAGAACTAATATTGAGTTTGGGTTGGCGTAAGTGCACAACCCATAAGGATTTAGCAGGTCGCGATAGAGCGACTTCAGCGATTAGTTAGGCGGGTAGTTTCTCATGAAGAATGTTTTCGACTGCTCAGTTGATACTGAACTTCTCACAGGCATGCGCCTTGCCAAGGTATCACTTGGTAGAAATGAACTCGCTGTAATCCCAACCGACACTGTTTATGGTTTGGCGGCTAACGCTTTTTCTGCTGAAGCTGTTCAAGCCTTGCTTGATGCTAAAGGCAGAGGAAGACAATCGCCTCCTCCTGTCTTGATTGCTAACTTGAACATGGCTAGAGCACTAGTTGAGACACTCCCTGAAGCCGCTATCAAACTTGCTGAAACATTTTGGCCTGGTGCCCTAACTATCATTCTTCGTGCGAACCCATCGCTGTCATGGGATCTAGGGGAAACGCAGGGAACAGTTGCTCTAAGAGTTCCAGATCACAAGATTGCTTTGGCTTTGATTGAAGAGACAGGACCACTAGCAGTATCAAGTGCTAACCTGACCGGCCAGCCAGCTGCAACAACCTGTGCCCAGGCTCACGCATATCTGGAAAGCTCAGTTCAAGTGTTCTTGGATGGTGGACCTAGCCCTAAAGGCGAAGCATCCACAATTCTTGATCTCACTCAACTTGTTGATACCTACGATGCTGAAGGAAAGCTTTCAACTACCGGTGTTATCAAAATAGTTAGACGCGGAGCACTTGCCGAGGCAAAGATTAGATCAGTAGTTGGAGACCTTTTAGAAGTTAGTGCGGGCTAGTGCGCGCCTATCTTCTTTTGATGGCAATTGCGGGTGTGGTCACCTATCTAGCCACCTTTGTGGTCAGAAAGCTAGCTGACAAATACAACATCTATCCAAAAGCTATTAGATCTAGAGACATGCACTCTAAGCCAACCCCTCGTATTGGTGGTTTGGCGATGTTCATTGGTTTTGTAGTTTCAGTTTCAATAGCTGCACCGATTGGCTGGTTTGAGGTGGTCTTCGCTGATCCGGGGCCGATTATTGCTATTTCACTCGCTGCCCTTGTGGTTATGGCTATCGGTCTTCTTGATGATCTCTACGACCTTGACTGGACTATCAAGTTGGCAGGTCAGTTCGTAGCAGCAGGTGTTCTAGCTTGGAATGGTGTTCAGATTGTGTCCCTGCCAATCTTTGGCATCACAGTTGGATCTTTCGGTGTTTCATTCGTTGTGACAGTGTTCCTTGCAGTTCTAGTCATGAATTCGGTCAACTTCATTGATGGACTAGACGGTTTGGTTGCTGGAGTAGTTCTTATTGGAACAGTTGTCTTCTTTATTTACTCTTACCTACTTGCTCAACAGATTTCACCGACAAACTACTTCAACCTGGCAACAGTGATTTCAGCCATTGTGATCGGTATGTGTATTGGATTCCTGCCACACAACTGGCATACCGCGAAGATCTTCATGGGAGATGGTGGAGCTCTTCTACTAGGCCTCCTAATGACTGCTTCTGCTCTAACTGTTACAGGACAGATTGACCCTGCTTCTTTGAAGAGAGATGACCTAGTTCCAGCGGTTCTGCCACTAATCCTTCCTATTTCTATCCTGTTACTGCCGTTACTTGACTTTGCTTTGGCTGTGGTCAGACGTCTGGCAGCAGGTAAGTCTCCATTTGCTGCAGACCGCTTGCACCTGCACCACAAACTCCAAGACTTTGGTCACGGACACGTCGGTTCCGTGCTGGTTTTCTACTTCTGGAGCGCATCGATATCAGTCAGTTGTCTATTGCTGTTCTTGACCGACATAGTTTGGGTAGCGGTATTCGCTATCTCTTCCATTTCACTGTCACTTCTCTACACGCTGTGGCCTGCCCTTATTCGATTCCGATCCAGAAAGAAGCCCGTCCATGTTTGATGACCTGAAATCCGTTATGCAGCGAGTTCTAAAGCTCGGATCACTACTAGTCCTCGGCGTAACAGTCATTGGCTCCATCGGGGGCTTCCTCGTGGCAGGAACTTCAGGCCTCCTGGCCGCTCTTGCCGGTGGGGCAGCGGCATTTGCCTTCACAGCTTTGACTGTTCTAAGCCTGCTGTTTGGGTCAAAGTTGAACCTAGGTGGGTTCCTTGGTGTTGTTCTAGGCGGATGGCTAATCAAAGTACTCCTGTTCTTAGTACTTTTCAGCTCCCTCAACCGAGCAGACTGGCTGACCCTAAGTGCTAGACCTGTGGTGTTTTTCGTGGTTGTCGCTGCGGTAATTGGTGGATTAGTCCTTGACACATTGGTCGTCACTAAAGCCAGAATTGCCCCTTCAGTCTGATTCAGAAAATTTGCTGAAAATTTGGTCGAATAACCGGATTTTAGGTCTTCAGATGCTGGTACGATTTGAGTATCGCTTGCTCCAGTTGAAGCGGTACCCACTGTAAATCGCCGCAAGGTTAGGCATAGCCTGCCCCGAAACAGGAGTCAAAGCTGTTCACTCAAAAGTTGTTACTGCTTAGCGCAGGATTTAGACCTTTCACCGCGGGTGAAGGCGACTTTGAGGCGCCAACCATTCAAGAGTTTTACCCTGCAGTAATTGCATTTGAGGGAACCCCATTCGAGATCAACCGAATCATGCTGATTCGTCTGTTGGTAATGACACTGCTACTAGTTCTCTTCACCCTTTGGGCAGGCAAGTTCCGTAAGAGTACCGCTACTGGTCAGTTTGTTCCTGGCAGATTCCAGATGATGGGTGAGATTTCGCTGAACTTCGTTCGTAAGTCAATTGCTCACGAGCAGCTGGGTGAAAAAGACGGAGACAGATTCCTCCCTCTTCTAACCACAATCTTCTTCATTGTCCTAGGTATGAACATCACAGGTATCATTCCTGGTCTAAACATCGCGGGAACCTCTGTCATTGGTCTACCAATGCTTCTAGCTGGAGTTGCCTACGTAACCTTTATCTATGCTGGAGTGAAGCGTCACGGAGTGAAGTTCTTCAAGAACTCTCTATTCCCAGCAGGTGTTCCAAAGGCTTTCTATGCTCTAGTTACACCGATTGAGTTCTTGTCCACATTCATTCTTAGACCGGTAACTCTCGCTCTGCGTTTGATGATGAACATGATTGCAGGACACTTGCTTTTGGTCCTTTGTTTCACAGCAACACATTACTTTTTCTTATACTCTGACGGATTCTTCAAGTTCTTCGGAGTAGGAACATTTACCTTCGGGTTTGTCTTCACTCTCTTTGAGATCTTGGTGGCATTCTTGCAGGCATACGTATTCACCCTGTTGACAACTGTTTACATTCAGCTGTCGTTAGCAGATGAACACTAGGAACAAACAGGGCTAACAAACCGTTAGTTCAAACCATGGAAGGAAAACAAAGTGCAGATTATTCAGATTGCAGCAGAAACAGCAGTTCAGACATCACAGGTAGTAGGTAACCTCGGAGTTCTAGGCTACGGTCTAGCAGCGATTGGTCCTGGTATCGGTGTAGGACTAGTAGTTTCAAAGACTATTGAGTCAATTGCTCGTCAACCAGAACTTGCAGCAAGACTTCAGGTAACAATGTGGCTAGGTATCGCGTTTACCGAAGCATTGGCCCTTATCGGTCTTGCAACCCCATTCATCTTCGCAGTCTAAGGTTTCATAAATGACTATTGGAATTCACGAACTATTGATGCCGACCTCGGCGTCAGCTAACCCACTCATACCTGCGGTAGCTGACATCGTTTGGTCTGCAGTTGTTTTCGCGATTCTGTTGGTCTTCTTCTGGTTCAAGGTTTTGCCTAACTTCAAAGCGAACATTGATGCAAGAACTGAGGCGATCGAAGGTCGTCTAGCTCAGGCAGAAAAGGCTCAGGCTGAAGCAGCGGCAAAGACAGCAAACATTGAAGCTGAACAGGCTGAGGCTCGTGCCGAAGCTGCTCAGATTCGTGAGTCTGCTAGAGCCGAAGGTGCAGCAATCCTTGCTGAACTGAAGGAGCAGGCTTCTCAGGAAGCAGCTCGTATGACAGAGACAGCAAAGAAGCAGATCGAAGCAGAACGTCAGTCCGCAATCATTTCATTGCGTGCTGAAGTTGGAGCACTAGCTCTAGACCTAGCTTCATCTGTTGTGGCTCAGAACCTTAAAGAAGACAAGAACGCTTCGAGCATCGTCTCAGGCTTCCTGGCAGATCTAGAGAAAGACAGCAAGAAGAACTAATGGCCTCCTCAACTCGTCAAGCACTAGCTCAAGCTAAAGCAGATGCATCTGCGTACCTTGGGTCAGACTTGGCATTTGCGATTGACCTGTTTGTAGTTGCCGATGCAATCTCGGGTAGCACCCAGTTGCGAGGCATCCTTTCAGATACTTCCACTGAAAGCGATGCTAAGAACGCCCTCATCGAGCGCGTATTCAACACAAAGGTCAGTGCAAACGCAATCGAGTTTGTGAAGAAAGTTTGTGCTCTTAGATTCTCCAGAAGCATGGACCTAGTCATTGTTCTTGAGCAGTTGGGTGTTCACGCTGCTGCAGCAACAGCCTCAAAGACTAACGTCTTGGCTGATGTGCAGAGCGAACTCTTCAGCTTCCAGCAGATTGTTGCAAGCGACAGAGACCTACAGTTCGCCCTTAGCAACAAGAGTGCTCCTAATGAAACAAAGCTTGCTTTGGTTCAGGCACTTATTGGCTCAAAGGCTAATGCTGTAACTCTTGCTCTAATCAACCAGGCTGTTGGTTCAGCCCGTGGTCGTCGTGTTGCGATTGTGATTGACCAGTTTGCTAAGCAGATTGCTGCATACGGTGACTCACTAGTTGCAACAGTCACAGTTTCCAAAGAACTAGAACAAAGCCAGATTGAACGTTTACGTACAACACTGGCTGGCACTTATGGTCAGCAAATTAGCCTGAACATCGAAATCGATCCTTCGATTATCGGTGGAATGGTTGTTCAAATTGCTGGTGAAATAATCGACGGAAGCGTAAGCACCCGTCTGCAAAACCTAAAGCTGCAGTTGGTAAAGGCCTCCAGCAGCATCAACCGAAGCTAACGCTTCAGAAGTAGAGGAACAAGATGGCAGATCTAAGCATCAGTCCGAATGAGATTCGCGACGCGCTGAAGGACTTTGCTAAGTCTTACGAGCCAGCTCAGGCTAGCCGTACCGAGATTGGTCACGTAATCGATGCCGGTGACGGTATTGCTCACGTTGAAGGCTTGCCAAGTGTCATGGCTAACGAACTTCTAAAGTTCGAAGACGGCACCTTGGGTCTAGCTCAGAACCTAGACGAGCGTGAGATCGGTGTGATCATCCTTGGTGAGTTCACTCACATCGTTGAGGGTATGAAGGTAGAGCGCACAGGCGAGATTCTTTCTGTTCCAGTAGGCGATGACTTCCTTGGTCGCGTTGTAAACCCAGTCGGTGAGCCAATCGATGGCAAGGGAGAGATCAAGTCTTCTGCTCGTCGTGCTCTAGAGCTTCAGGCTCCTGGTGTTATGGCTCGTAAGTCAGTTCACGAGCCTCTACAAACAGGTATCAAAGCTATCGACGCGATGATTCCTATCGGTCGTGGACAGCGTCAGCTAATCATTGGTGACCGTCAGACTGGTAAGACTGCTATCGCTATCGACGCGATCATCAACCAGAAGGCTAACTGGGAATCAGGCGACCCTTCAAAGCAGGTTCGTTGTATTTATGTTGCTGTTGGTCAAAAGGGTTCAACAATTGCATCTGTAAAGGGAGCTCTAGAAGCTGCTGGAGCAATGGAGTACACAACTATCGTTGCATCTCCTGCATCTGACCCAGCTGGATTCAAGTACCTAGCTCCATACACCGGTTCTGCAATTGGTCAGCACTGGATGTATGACGGCAAGCACGTTCTAATCATTTTTGATGACCTATCAAAGCAGGCTGAGGCTTACCGTTCGATTTCCCTATTGCTTCGTCGTCCACCAGGCCGTGAAGCATACCCAGGTGACGTCTTCTACTTACACTCACGTCTACTAGAGCGTTGTGCAAAGCTGAACGATGAACTAGGTGCAGGTTCTATGACTGGACTTCCAATCATTGAGACCAAGGCAAACGACGTTTCTGCATACATTCCAACCAACGTAATTTCGATTACCGATGGTCAGATCTTCTTGCAGTCAGACTTGTTCAACGCTAACCAGAGACCAGCTATTGACGTAGGTATCTCTGTTTCTCGTGTTGGTGGTGCGGCTCAGGTTAAGGGAATCAAGAAGGTTTCTGGAACATTAAAGCTAGAGCTAGCTCAGTACCGTTCCCTAGAAGCATTCGCGATGTTCGCAAGCGACCTAGATGCTGCTTCACGTCAGCAACTTGCTCGTGGTGCACGTCTAATGCAGCTTCTAAAGCAGCCTCAGTATTCTCCATACCCAGTTGAAGAGCAGACAGTTTCTATCTGGGCTGGTACAACAGGCAAGCTTGATGAAGTTCCAGTTGAAGACATCTTGAGATTCGAAAGCGAATTGCTTGATTACCTTCGTCGCAACTCACAGGTTCTAACAACCATCCGCGAGACAAACGATCTAAAGGATGACACTGTTGCAGCTCTAGAAGCAGACGTAGTGAAGTTCAAGAAGAGCTTCCTAACCGGTGTTGGTAAGCCTCTATCATCAGTAGGCAACGAGTCAGTTGCAGCTATTGATGAAGAAGAAGTTGACCAAGAGAAGATTGTGAAGCAGAAGCGCTAATTAAGCGTTTTTGATTTCAAGAGAAAGATAGGAATAAGACATGGGAGCGCAACTTCGGGTCTATAGGCAGAAAATTAAATCTGCTCAGACGACCAAGAAGATCACTCGAGCCATGGAGTTAATTTCAGCCTCACGCATTTACAAAGCACAACAGCGTTTGACTGCAGCTAACCCATATTCTCGAGCGATTACTCGTGCCGTGTCTGCTGTTGCTACCTTCTCTAACATCGAGCACCCGCTAACAACAGAGCCTAAGGAAATCCGCAGATCAGCTGTGGTTATCTTCACAAGCGACCGTGGGCTAGCTGGTGCATTCTCAACTAACGTTCTAAAGGAATCTGAGCAACTAACTCAGCTTCTAAAGGACCAGGGTAAGGATGTCGTTTACTACCTAGTAGGCCGTAAGTCAGTTGGTTTCTTCTCATTCCGTAAGCGTGCTGCTATTCGTAGCTGGACCGGTGGAACAGATCTTCCAGTATTCACAACAGCAGAAGAGATTTCTAATGCAGTTGTTGATGCCTTCAACCTAGGTTACGAAGACGGCGGAGTAGACGAGATTCACTTGGTCTACAACAAGTTCGTATCTATGATCAGCCAGGAACCACAGGTTGTGCGTCTACTTCCTTTGGAAATTGTTGAAGGTGTTGCAAAGCCTGAAGAGAACGAAATCTTCCCACTTTATGAATTTGAGCCAGATGCGTCAAAGGTTCTAGATGCACTGCTTCCTGTTTACATCGAATCACGTATCTTCAACGCAATGTTGCAGTCAGCTGCAGCAGAGCACGCAGCAAGACAAAAAGCAATGAAGTCAGCTACTGAAAACGCTGACAAGTTAATCAAGAACTACACAAGGTTGAGCAACTCTGCTCGACAGTCAGAAATTACCCAACAGATTTCCGAAATCGTTGGTGGTGCCGACGCACTTGTCGACACCAGCGACAAAGAATAGAAAGATAGAAGAAAATGGCCGAGAACAAGAACACTGCTACCGGACGTATTGCCCGCGTAACAGGTCCTGTGGTTGACATCGAGTTTCCGCACGATGGTATCCCAGGTATCTACAACGCTCTGACCACTGAGATCACTCTGGATGGTGAGGTTTCAATCCTTACCCTAGAGGTAGCTCAGCACCTTGGAGATGACCTAGTCCGTGCGATTGCACTGAAGCCAACCGATGGTTTGGTTCGTGGACAAGCAGTATCTGACACAGGTGCACCTATCTCTGTTCCAGTAGGTGATGTGACAAAGGGTAAGGTATTCAACGTAACCGGTGACATCCTGAACGGTAAGCCAGGCGACAAGGTTGAAGTAACCGAGCGCTGGCCAATTCACCGCCTACCACCTGCATTCGACCAGCTTGAGTCAAAGACTGAGATGTTCGAGACCGGTATCAAGGTTATTGACCTTCTAACCCCATATGTTCGTGGTGGAAAGATTGGTCTATTCGGTGGTGCTGGTGTTGGTAAGACAGTTCTTATCCAGGAAATGATCTACCGTGTAGCAGAAGACCACGATGGTGTATCTGTTTTCGCTGGTGTTGGTGAGCGTACCCGTGAAGGTAACGACCTTATCGACGAAATGACTGAGTCAGGTGTTATCGACAAGACAGCACTGGTCTTCGGTCAGATGGATGAGCCACCAGGCACCCGTCTTCGTGTTGCATTGTCAGCTTTGACAATGGCTGAGTACTTCCGTGATGTTCAAAAGCAGGACGTGCTTCTGTTCATTGACAACATCTTCCGCTTTACTCAGGCAGGTTCTGAGGTTTCTACACTGCTAGGCCGCATGCCTTCAGCGGTAGGTTACCAACCGAACCTTGCAGATGAGATGGGTCTTCTTCAGGAGCGCATCACATCTACTCGTGGACACTCGATTACATCTCTACAGGCTATTTACGTACCTGCCGATGACTACACCGACCCAGCCCCTGCAACAACATTCGCTCACCTTGATGCAACAACAGAGTTGAGCCGTGAAATTGCTTCTAAGGGTCTATACCCAGCTGTGGATCCACTAACCTCAACTTCACGTATTTTGGACCCACGCTTCATTAGCGCTGACCACTATGCAACAGCTACAAGAGTGAAGCAGATTCTCCAGAAGAACAAAGAACTTCAGGAAATCATTGCGATTCTTGGTGTTGAAGAATTGAGCGAAGAGGACAAGATCACGGTATCTCGTGCTCGTCGTATCCAGCAGTTCCTTTCCCAGAACACATACATGGCGGAGAAGTTCACCGGTGTTAAGGGTTCAACAGTTCCTCTAAAGGAAACCATCGAAGGCTTCTCAGCTATTGCTAATGGAGACTTCGACAACGTAGCAGAACAAGCGTTCTTCAACGTTGGTGGTTTGGAAGACGTTGAGCGTCAATGGGCAAAGATTCAGGCAGAGACCTCTAAGTAATGAAGACTCTTCGTGTTGAACTAGTAGCTGCTGACCGAGCAGTATGGTCAGGTGAAGCCAAGATGGTTATAGCTAAGACTGTCGAGGGTGAGATTGGTTTACTCCCTGGACACGAGCCTATGCTTGCAATCTTGGCCTCAGGTGATGTTCGCATCACCTTGCCAACTGGCGAAAACATCAAGGCAACAGCTGCTGAAGGTTTTCTTTCAGTGGAGCACGATGTAGTAACCATCGTTGCTAGAGATGCTCAACTAGCCTAAAGATCTATAAGAAAAACCCCCGAGGTAATCTCGGGGGTTTTACTCTTTAAGTACTAGTCCTGTTCAGGTCTTCTCTTTGCAGGAGCTTCTCTGCGGTTAGCTGCAGGAACCCACTTGATGTCGCCACCGTGTTTGATGTTTGCGTATCTTGCTAGAACGAATAGCAGGTCGCTAAGACGGTTTAGGTACTTCACAGCAGTCAGACTTACGCCTCCGGTTGTGTGCCCCTTCTTGCCAGGCTCAGTGCCGTGTGCTTCGATAGCGTGCCAGGTAGCACGTTCCGCTCTTCTAACAACAGTTCTAGCAAGGTGCAGACCTGCTGCTAGTCCTGATCCACCAGGAATGATGAATGAGTCAAGCTTTTCAAGTTCAGCGTTGTATTTGTCAATTGCTGCTTCTAGAGCATCAATCCAGATTGCATCAACACGAAGAGGCTCGTATTCGTAGTGTTCATTCAAAGGGTTAGATAGGTCAGCACCAAGGTCGAACAGGTCATTCTGGATCTGTGAGAGCAGATCTAGTGTGTCCTTATCGAACTCGTTCTGAGCTAAAGAGACTGCAACACCAATTGCTGAGTTTGCCTCATCAACATCGGCATAAGCCTCAATGCGAGGGTCAGTCTTTCTAACTCTGCTGAAGTTGCTTAGTCCTGTTAGACCTTCGTCACCGGTTCGGGTGTAAATCTTCGTAAGTTTTACCATGTTCTAAGTTTAGGCTTGTTAGATGCTCTTATTGTTGCCTCCAAGTGAAACCAAGAAGATTGGTGGGACTAATCTCACCATTGAGCAGGTTCACCTGAGCTATGGCCAACTGAATGAGGCTAGAGATTTGATACTGGATGCCCTAATCAAGGTATGTAGGACCAAGGCTGGGGCAGTGAAGGCTCTAAAGCTAAGCCCTAAGCAACTGGGGGATAGAGAACTAAACCTAGCCATCAGGCAGGCACCTACTATGCCAGCCTTTGAGAGATACGAAGGCACTCTATACAAGGCAATCGGAGTAGACAGCTTTACTGCTCATGAGGTCGAGTTGATGAGATCGAATGTTTTGGTCCAAAGTGCCCTATTTGGATTGATTTCGGCAACCGATCGAATTCCTTGGTACAGGCTTTCTGCAAACACTGCTCTTCCTAAAGTAAGCATCAAGAAGATTTGGCAAGAGCACCAAGGTGCAGCGTTCAATCGACTGGTCGACATGCCAGTCATCGACCTTAGGTCTAAGGCTTATGTTGATCTAGCTCCTATCCCAGAGCATCTTGATTCCTATTGGGTGGAAGTTGTCGCTGAGGACAGCAAGGGGCAGAGACGAGCGCTCAACCATTTCAATAAGACTGCTAAAGGTGAACTCGTTGGAGCGTTTGTGAGAGCTAAGCAGGCACCAAAGACTTTGGCTCAGCTAAAGGCAGTTGCTAAGAAAGCTGGTTTGGGTTTGGAAGTTGAAGGCAAGATCATTTATCTAATTACTTCTGAGGTAATTAGGTCCAAGTAGTTCGACTTAGGAAAGTTCTTTCCGTCGGTAGCAGCCGGGGGCGTGGTCGTTTACGAATCCGGTTGCCTGCATCAATGCATACATAGTTGTTGACCCAACAAAGCCAAAACCTAACTTCTTTAGATGTTTGCTGAGCTGATCTGATTCAGGACTAGTGGCTCGCCACTCAAAAGCTTTAGTCGGGGTAGTTCTCTTTGATTGAGGGAGAGCAAAATTCCAAACAATGTCGCTAATGCTCTCACCTTGTTTTTGTAATTCAAGAACGAGATTCGCATTATTGATGGTGCTTATGATCTTGGCTCTGTTTCGAATGATTCCAGCATCCAGCATGAGCCTTTCAACATCAGCATCGTTGAACTTGGCCACCTTTTTGATGTTGAAGTTGTAAAACGCTTTCCTGAATGTTTCGCGTCTTTTCAAAATAGTTATCCAAGATAGTCCAGCCTGAAAACCTTCAAGAGTGATTCGTTCAAACATCTCCTGATCGCCAGTGACTGGTACACCCCATTCGGTGTCGTGGTAGTGAACGTAAAGTTCGTCTTTACCTGCCCACTTGCAGCGGGTTTTTCCATCCTCATGAGCAATTACGTGCTCACTCATTCTTTTGACACAATGCCTTCAAGTTTCAAAAGAATTCTCTTAGTCGGAATACCTTTGCCACCGGAGTATCCGGTGATTTTTCCAGTCGTTCCAAGGACTCTGTGACATCCGACAATTAGAGGAATTGGGTTAGAGCCAACAGCACCGCCCACTGCTCTTGCCGCTAATGGTTTGCCAATTGCTTTAGCAATGTCTGCGTAAGTTTTGACCTGACCAAACTTTATCTTTCCGATTTCTTTCCAAACAGATCTCTGGAAATCAGTTCCCTTTGACATGTCAATCGGGAAAGTGAACTTGGTTAGTTTGCCGGCGAAGTAGGCCTCTAACTCTTTCTGAGCTTGAATCAAAACAGGGCTTTGGCTCTTGGTTGCTCGGACACCAGACACGGCAATGTCTAAGGCCGTTACTTTGCCATTTACTTCAAACACCCTGATCATTCCGATAGGAGAACTGAATGCGACGAATTCTTCTTTGCTTAGTTTCACATTTAGAGAATACCGAAACAAAAGAAGAACCCGATTATCCGTATTGCTTGGTGGATAACCGGGTTCTTCTAATGAACTTGTGGATTACATCAACTCGAACATCTTTCCAGCTTTGGTAAGGCTGTTTCTAAGTGTCTGCTCTAGTTCATCGAACTCCTTCTGACCAATGGTCAAAGGAGGAGCTAGCTGAACTACAGGGTCGCCACGGTCATCGGAGCGACAATACAGTCCATTGTCATAGAGGTCATGACTTAGGAACTGACGCAGAAGCTTCTCAGACTCTTTATCGTTGAAGGTCTCTCTGGTTGTCTTATCTCTGACCAACTCAATGGCGTAGAAGTAACCAGCACCACGGACGTCACCTACGATAGGCAAATCCTTTAGCTTGCTCAGTGTCTTCTTGAAAGCAGCTTCGTTGCGAGCAACGTTGCCAACTAGATCTTCTTCATCGAAGATGTCTAGGTTCTCAAGAGCTACTGCACAAGCAACAGGGTGACCTGCGAATGTGTAACCGTGAGGGAAGATGTTTGTTCCGTGCTTGAACGGCTCAAACAACTTCTCGGTCAGCATTAGAGCACCTAGAGGCTGGTATGCAGAGGTAATACCCTTTGCACAAACCAACATGTCTGGTTCTAATCCATATCTTTCGCTAGCGAACATGGTTCCAATACGACCGAAACCATCGATTGTTTCATCCGCTACCAACAGAACATCGTACTTGTCGCAAATCTCACGAATACGCTTGAAGTATGAAGGGGGAGCAGTGAAACAACCACCTGAGTTCTGTACTGGTTCAATAAAGAACGCAGCAACGGTGTCTGGATCTTCAAACAGAATCATTTCTTCAACTCTGTCAGCTGCCCACATCGCGAACTCTTCTTCGTTCTTGAAGTCATCCTGAGCTCGGTACCAGTTGGTGTTTGGAACTCTGAATGTGCTTGGAACTAGAGGCTCAAACATCTTCTTCATTGATGGAATACCGGTTAGTGACAAAGCACCGTGTGATGTTCCGTGGTAAGCAACAGCACGGGTGAGAACCTTGTGCTTTAGTGGCTTGCCAGTCATCTTGAAGTACTGCTTGGCTAGCTTCCAGGCGGTTTCGTTAGCCTCACCACCACCGGTAGTGAAGAACACGCGAGAAAGGTTCTTCGGAGCATACGAAAGTATGCGTTCCGCTAACTCAATCGCTGGAGCGTGGGTGTGTGACCAGTTTGGGAAGTAATCTAACTTCTTCATCTGCTTTGCCGCTGCTTCAGCTAATCTCTCTCGTCCGTGACCTACGTTTACGGCAAACAGTGATGAAATTCCATCAAAGTACTTCTTGCCGTTGATGTCCCAGAAGTGGTGTCCTTCAGCTTTAGTGATGATAGGAATGTCACTCTTCTGATATGGGCTGTGACGGGTGAAATGCAAGAACAAGTTGTCCTTTGCAGCTTTTTGCAGCATTGCCGGGGTTGCTTCTTTACCAGCTCTACGAGCTTTAAGAAGCGGAGTGGCTTGGTCGGCTCTTGCTTTGGCCTGCTTTTTAGCAGGAGCCTTGCCTCGCGTAATCGCTGAGACAAGCTTTCGGGCTATGCTCTCCTTGGTTGCCATTTGATATCACTCTTTACATTTTGTTTGTGTTGCACTTTTGAATTGCCGAATGGCAATCCACTTCGAGCACCTCTTTGATGCCCAAACCTATTTAGTTATCTAACACCCCAGTTATAGAACTGCTTGTGGAGTTTTAGGTACACAAAAGTCTCAGTTGAAACCACTTCTGGAAGCGCTCTGATTTTTGTGTTTAGAACATCGATTAGGTCCTGATCGTTTTCCACTACGACTTCGACCAAGATGTCAAAAGATCCTGCTGTTTGAACTACGTAATCTGCCTCGGGCATTGCTGAAAGTTTGTTGGCTAATTCAGTCATGTCACCTGTGCAACGAATCCCAATCATTGCCTGGCGGTAGAAGCCAAGTTGAAGAGGGTCAGTAACAGCGACTACCTGCATTACGCCGGTGTCGTGAAGTTTCTGCATTCTTTGGCGAACAGCTGCCTCACTGAGGCCAACAGCCTTGGCTATTTCGCTGTATGGCTTGCGACCGTCAGTCTGGAGTTGCTCGATGATCTCCTTAGAGATGTCATCGAGAACCGACGCCTTTGCCCGATCTGTTCTAGCCATACTGCGATTTTGGCACACATTTGGCCATTTGGGTCCCGATATCGCACTAAATTTACCAATTTGGTATAGATTCCGTATCATTTTGTCCTTTTCACCTACGGATTGGTCCTTGAACTTAGGGCTGTATTAGTCTTTATTCAAAGAAATACCGATTGTTTACCCTTTTTATAAGGCTCGAAGGAGAGTTTTCAAATGGCTCAGGAACTAAAGAACTTCATCAACGGCAGCCATGTAGCAGCCAAATCAGGTGAAACCCTCGACATCGTCAATCCGGCTAATGGTCAGGTTTATGCAACCTCTCCAGTCTCAAACGAAGCAGACATCGATGCTGCTTATAAGGCAGCAGACAAAGCTTTTGAGACCTGGAGCCAGACAACCCCGAGTGAGCGTCAACTAGCTCTATTCAGAATCGCAGATGCACTAGAGGCAAGAGCAGAAGAGTTTGCTGATGTTGAATCACGCAACACTGGTAAGCCAAGAAGCACTTTGGTTGAGTATGAAATCATGCCTTCAGTTGATCAGATTCGATTCTTTGCAGGTGCTGCAAGAAACCTAGAGGGTAGAGCTACTGCTGAATACACCAAAGACCACACATCTTCAATTAGAAGAGAACCTATTGGTGTAATTGGTCAGGTTACTCCTTGGAACTATCCACTAAACATGGCAACTTGGAAGTTTGCTCCAGCAATTGCTGCTGGTAACACAATTGTTCTAAAGCCATCAGACACAACTCCTGCTTCAACTCTGTTGCTTGCTGAAGTGGCTAGTGAATTCCTTCCAGCAGGTGTGTTCAACGTTGTCACTGGAAACCGTGACACCGGTCGAGCAATGATTGAGCACCAGATTCCACAAATGGTTTCTATCACCGGTTCTGTTAGAGCAGGTATGGAAGTAGCCAAGAGTGCTGCAGTGGATCTAAAGAGAGTGCACCTTGAGCTTGGTGGTAAAGCACCGGTGATTGTTTTTGCTGATGCAGATCTAGAGAAGGCTGCTGCCCAGATTGTTGTTGCAGGATTCTTCAACGCAGGTCAAGACTGCACAGCTGCGACTCGTATCTTGGTTCACGAGAGTGTTCATGATGAATTTGTTGCTCTTCTAACAGCAGAAGTAAAAGCAAATGCAATCACAGGAGATCCAAGCAGAGACGACATCTTGTTTGGCCCAGTGAACAACGTCAACCAGTTGGCTCAGGTTACTGGCTTCATTGATCGTCTTCCAGACCATGCTTCTATTGCAGCTGGTGGAAAGGCAATCTCAGGTGAAGGTTTCTATCACGAGGCGACTGTTCTAACTGGGCTAAAGCAAACCGATGAGCACATTCAACGTGAAATCTTTGGTCCTGTTGTTACTGTTCAATCTTTCAAAGACGATGCAGAAGCAATGCGTTGGGCTAATGATGTTCAGTATGGTTTGGCTTCATCTGTATGGACAAGCAACCACACCAGAGCAATGCGTTTTGCTAAAGGCTTGAACTTTGGTTGTGTATGGATCAACACCCACATTCCTCTAGCTGCAGAAATGCCTCACGGTGGTTTCCGTCACTCAGGTTATGGAAAAGATCTTTCTATGTATGGCTTCGAAGATTACACCCGCATCAAGCACGTAATGAGCTACATCGGAGACTAATTTCCAGAGACAAACTAACTGCCCGTTATCCACATAAAGATAACGGGCATTAGTTTTATCCGAGGAATACGGCAACATCTATTCATGCGCTGGTTTGCCCTGATCCCTGGACTACTGCTTGGTGTAGTCATGGCGTTAGTTACAGGTATGTGGCAATTTGCCCTCTTCACATTCGTAAGTGTTCTCTCGGCAGGGCTAACCATGGCTCTAATGAGAAAGAAGCGAAAGGAACCAGATCTAGACTTCAGCGATCAACCTCTTTGGGTTAGTCCAAGTGCCATGGCCGTAGGGGACAAGATGCTGCCCAAGTCAGGTTGGTTATTCAAAGAGCAATACAGCGATATCTTCTATGAACACTTCAGCAAACTATCTGCTGAGCGAGAAGTTAGAAACCGAACTCTTGAGCTAGAGTCCTCTTTCTATAGATCAAAACGTCCAGGTCAATTACCCTTTTGGGCTGGGGTTGCTGAAGGCAACAACCTTGAATTTGATTTAGTCCAAGACGGCCCGCACGCACTCATCGTAGGCACCACTGGGTCTGGAAAGAGTGAGTTCCTCAAACTCATAACCTCATCAATGTTGGTAAGCGTTAGGAAAGGCCAGCTTCAACTTGTTCTGGTGGATTTCAAAGGCGGAGCTGCCCTCCGTGGGCTCAATGACCACCCAGCTTCTCTCACTTTAGTTACGGACCTTGATGAAGGTAGGCATGAGAGGTTCTGGCTATACCTATCGGGTGAACTGAAGAGGCGTGAGAGGTTGCTAGCTTCAGCGGGCGTAGCTTCCCTAGAATCTCTTCCCGAGTTAGCCAGGATGATTGTTTTGGCAGATGAGCTTCCTGCAATCATTACCTCTCATCCTTTGGCGATTGGAACACTTGAGTCAATTGCAGCTAGAGGCAGATCTCTAGGAGTCCACCTAATTGCGACAAGTCAATCCTTATCAGGAATCCCAAGAGCACTGATAACCAACCTAAGCATGCGATTTGCTTTGGGCTCGATGGACCCAGGAGATCTAATTTCGATGTTGCCAAGTTTCAGGGCTGGTGTTTCAAATAGTTCTAGAGCGATTGCGATATGGGGAAGTAACACAATTGGTTTTGACTTTCCTATTTCCAAATCAATTCCAAACCTAAAAGACCCAAAACTCTTTCCTGATCTAGTTGAGGGATGGACTAATGGACTTCCACTTACTATCAATGCTCAGTCAGGTTTGCTTGGAGTTTTTGATATTCCCATTCAGCAGCGTTTTGAGAACTTTAATTTCTCTGACCTCAGTGGTTCATCTCTACTGGTCGTTGGAGCAACGGGTTCTGGAAAAACATATTTTTGTAATTCTGCAAAGAACAACACAGACACATTAGTCCTAGATTGTCCAACCACCCAAGAACTAGAAGAAGCCTTTCAAAGTGGCAAACAGGTTATTTGTGCGATGTCTAGTTCATTCCTGATGCCATTGTCGCTACAGCGGAGATTTGAAAACCTAATTTACCTGCGACAAGGAAACTTTGATCAACATCTAGCTGCGGGATTACCAAAGAATCAATGGAACGAAAAACTACCTGCAGGCAGAGGGTGGTTCAAGAATCTTTCG